>CAZAYK010000017.1:0-14259 GCA_964489415.1 uncultured Dehalococcoidaceae bacterium
GAGCCGTCACTGGGTCTGGCGCCGCTGCTCGTCGAGGAAATATATGACATTATCCAGCGGTTTAACACCGAGCAGAAGACATCGGTGCTGCTCGTCGAGCAGAATGTCCGCATTGCCCTCAGCATTGCCCATTATGGCTATGTTATGGAGAACGGCCGGGTAGTTCTTGACGGTAGTGCCGATTTCCTCAGGAATAACGAGGATGTCAAGGAATTCTACATGGGGCTATCGGCGATGGGCACCAAGAAAAGCTACCGTGAGGTAAAACATTACAAGAGGCGGAAGAGATGGCTATGACGGGTAAAGGGGATGAATACTTTGATGAGCTGGAGACAATGTCTCCCGCCGCCAGGGAAAGATACCATAATCAGCGGTTGGTGGAGGTTGTTGACCATGCTTACCGGAATGCCCCGGCGGTAAAGGAGATATTTGACCGGGCAGGGGTTAGCCCTGCCCAGATCAGCACCATTAAAGACCTGGAGAAACTGCCCATTACCCGGAAAACTGACCTGATTCAGATGCAGCGGGAGAGGCCGCCCTACGGTGGCTTGCTGACTATTCCCGTTGAGGATGTGGAGCGGGTTTTCCTCTCCCCCGGCCCCATCTATGAGCCGATTCAGCATTCGGGTATTAAGTGGTTTGCCAAGGCCTTTTGGGCCGCCGGGTTCAGGAAGGGGGATGTGGTGGTTAATACCTTTACCTACCACATGTCTCCCGCCGGGATTCTGTTTCATGAAGCCATCCGGGATTGCGGGGCGACGGCCATACCCATGGGGGTGGGCAACACCGATATCCAGGTTCACACCATGCATGACCTGAGGGTTACCGGATTTGTGGGCACACCCTCTTTCCTGATGACCGTCATTAAGCGGGCTGAGGAAATGGGGTACAACTTCTGCGGTGACTTTGCCCTGCGCCGTGCCTGGTTTACCGGGGAAATGCTGCCTGCCTCATTGCGCCAGACCTTTGAGGAGGGCTATCATCTGGATACCTCACAGGCGTACGCCGTCACCGAGCCGGGGGGAGCCATTGCCTACGAGTGTCACCAGAAAGCGGGGATGCACCTTATGGATGAGTATCTGGTGGAGATAGTTGACCCGGAGACAGGCAAGCAGCTGGGGCCGGGGGAGGTGGGTGAGATTGTGGTCACCCCGCTGCATAATAAGACCTGGGGGCTGATCCGCTTCGGCACCGGTGACCTGTCCTCTTATATTACCCAGCCCTGCCCCTGCGGGCGCACTGCCCCCAGGCTGACCGGTATCGTCGGCCGCACCGGGGATGCGGTTAAGGTGAGGGGGATGTTTGTCGTTGCCCGGCAGGCGGAAGAGGCCATCCTCGGCTTGGCCCCGGTCTCCAATTTTCAGATAGTGGTGGGGCGTAGGGGGCATCGTGATGAGTTAACCCTCAAGATTGAGCTGGGTGATGAGACGGTTGACCAAGGAAGGTTAGCTGAAGAGCTGAGTGGGCGCTTTCAGAATATTTGTCGTCTGCGGCCGGATAGGGTTGAGTTCGTCAAGGCAGGGGCTATCTCTGAGGAAGAGCCCAGGATAGTGGATGAGAGAAGCTGGCAGTGAGCCTAGTGCCTTTCCTCCCCCAGATAGGCGGCGATAACCTCAGGGTTGGTTCTGATTTCTTCCGGGGTGCCCTCGGCAATCTTCCGCCCGAAATCTAAAACAACAATTCTATCCGCGATATCCATCACCACCCCCATATCATGCTCCACAAGGACGATGCAGTTAACCCCGTCCCGAAGCACCTGTGCTTCGGGATAGGTATCCCCCTGCCCTTCAAAAATATCAATAATAAAGCGGGCGATGTCTTCCTTTTCTTCCAGATTCATTCCCGCCATTGGTTCGTCGAGGAGGAGGACCTTTGGTTCCAGGGCCAGGGCTCGCCCCAGCTCCACCCGCTTGCGCAGGCCGTAGGGGAGGGTACCCACCACCTTCTTCCGAATTGGCTCTATTTCCAGAAAGTCAATGATGTCTTCCACAATCTTGCGGTGTTCAATTTCTTCCTTATGTGCCCAGCCAAAATAGAGGGCGCTGCTGACTGGGTTCTGCTTCATGAGGACATGCCTGGCGGCCATGATATTGTCCAGGGTACTCAGCCCGGCATATAACTCAATATTCTGAAAGGTTCTCGCCAGGCCAAGCTTAGCCGCCTTGTCCGGTCGGATGCGGGTTATCCGCTGGCCCTGGTAGTATATCTCCCCCTTTTGTGGTTTGTAGAAGCCATTGATGCAGTTGAGCAGGCAGGTTTTGCCGGCACCATTGGGCCCGATGATGGCCAAAATCTCATTCTCCCTGATATCAACGCTGACATCACTCAGGGCTTTCACCCCACCAAAGGAGAGGGAGAGGTTTTCAATTCTTATCTTTACCTTGTTATCGCTGTTTACTTGGGGCAAGCCTCCTTCTCCTCGTTGAATAGCTTGTTCTTATATTGAGTTATCCGGGGGCAGCCTAGCCCCGGGCACTCGAGCTTTCGCTGGAGCTGTTTGCCCTTTTTCTTCAGCAGTTTAGCTATTTCCGGACTGGGCTGGCTATACTTCTGATGTCCGGTGCAGTTTGCTGAGCCATCCCGGTAAACCATGATGGTCGCTTCATCATCTACCGCATCGCAGTAAATTGTTGTTGCCGTTACCTGCCAGTTAACCATACATTCGCCCCCACAGCTAAAGACCATTATCATCTTATCACCCCCCTTGTCTTTGATTCAACACTAGGGCAGGCGTGGTCATTGCCTCGGGGTGGGTCATTTTGAGAAAATGCCGGAAGCTGTTATAATATAGATAATGATTATCTAGGTTATCTAGAGATAAGGAGCCTGAGGTGAAGATACTGCTCGTCTATCCCCAATACCCGGATACCTTCTGGAGTTTTAAACATGCCTTGAAATTTGTCGCCAAGAAGGCGGCTTTCCCCCCGCTGGGTCTATTAACTGTTGCCGCCATGCTCCCTGGGGGGTGGGAGAAGCGGCTGGTTGACATGAATGTCACTCGCCTAACTGATGAGGATATTCGGTGGGCGGACTATGTGTTTATCAGTGCCATGGCGGTGCAGCGGGATTCGGTTAGGGAGGTTATTGCCCGGTGTCAGAAGCTGGGCACCAAAACGGTGGCTGGTGGCCCCCTGTTTTCCATGGAATACCGGGAGTTTGATGGTGTGGATCATTTTGTCCTGGGGGAAGCTGAGATTACCCTGCCTCGCTTCTTGCATGACCTGGAGAGGGGGAATGCCCGCCATGTTTACCGCTCCAGCCAGAGACCGGACTTAAGAAAGACGCCGATCCCGATGTGGTCTCTGATCAACATGAAGCACTACTCATCAATGAACATTCAGTATTCCCGCGGCTGTCCGTTTAATTGTGAATTCTGTGACATTATCCTCCTCAACGGGCACCGGCCACGGACCAAGGATAAAGACCAGGTGCTTGCTGAGCTGGATGCATTATATAATCGGGGCTGGAGGGGTGGTGTCTTTGTTGTTGATGACAACTTCATTGGCAATAAGCGGAAATTAAAGGCAGAGATCCTGCCGGCAATTATTGAGTGGCGCAAGGGCAAGAAGTACCCCTTTGCCCTGTCCACCGAGGCATCGATCAATCTCGCCGATGATGAGAAATTGATGCAATTGATGGTTGAGGCTGGTTTCACCACTGTCTTTGTCGGCATTGAAACCCCTCATGAAGAGAGCCTGGTGGAGTGCAATAAGTCACAAAACCGCGGGCGTGACCTGGTGGCCTCGGTGAAAAAGATACAAAACTATGGCCTGGAGGTGCAGGGGGGCTTTATCATTGGCTTTGACAGCGATCCGCTTACCATCTTCAAGAACCAGATCAACTTTATTCAGAAGAGCGGCATTGTCACCGCCATGGTGGGGTTACTCAATGCCCCCCCGGGCACCAGGTTGTACCAGCGCCTGAAGAAGGAGAACCGCTTACTTAAGGTGTTTACCGGTAATAATACTGACTGCTCGCTCAACTTCATCCCCAAGATGAACTATGAGACGCTGATTAATGGCTATCGGCACACCCTGGCGACCATTTATTCCCCCAAGCAGTATTACGAGCGAATTAAGACATTCTTAGCCGAATACCAGCCCCGGCACCGGATTACCGGTAAGCTGCAGTTCTACCATATTCGTGCCTTCCTTAGGTCTATCTGGTTTCTGGGTATCCGGGAAAAGGGGAGAAGGTATTACTGGAGGTTGTTCCTGTCTACCCTGCTCAAGTCGCCGCGGAAGTTCCCCATCACCATCAGTCTCACTGTCTACGGGTATCATTTTCGTAAGGTGGTTGAGAATTACCTGAGAACGCCGGTTGGGAATAGACTGTAGTCTAAGAAGCCGGGCCGGGAAGGGGGAGACTACTTAGGGCGCTGTTTGGCCGGCTTCTCTCCCTGAGAGGATTGGTCAAGGGCTTGGCGTAGCTGTTTGACGAAATTACCAACCGATGATAGGCGGCTGTCATCGGCTTCCATCAGCTGAATGAGGCGGCTGCCCACAATGACCCCGTCAGCTATTCTGGCTACCTGAGCCGCCTGCTCCGCAGTGGCGATGCCAAAGCCAACACAGAGTGGCTGGTGGGCTAATTTTCTTACCCGGCTGACGAAGGCGGCTAAATCCTGGGGTAGCTTCTCCCGGGCCCCGGTAACTCCAGTTATTGAGACCAGGTAGATAAATCCCCGGGAACGCTCGGCGACCAGTCTGATGCGGTTATCCGGGCTGGTTGGTGCCAGCAGGTAGATAAGGTCAAGGTCATGCTGGCGGGTTATCTTCTCCAGTGTCGAGCCTTCCTCCGGGGGTAGGTCAGGTATAATCAGGCCATCAATACCGGAGCGGGCGCAGGCGCGGGAGAACTCTTTCAGTCCGAAGTTATATACCGGATTATAATAGGTCATGAATATCAGCGGTATGGCTACCCTCGTTGTTAATTGTCGGGCTACCTCAAGACAAAGCCCGGGGGTAACCCGGTTCTTGAGGGCCTGAGAGCTTGCCTTCTGGATGGTGGCCCCATCGGCTAGGGGGTCGGAGAAGGGGATGCCCAGCTCCACCATATCGCAGCCGCTATCCGCCAGAACAGAAACCACCTTCAGGGTAGCCTCAATGTCAGGATAACCCACGGTGACGTAGGCTATCAGCGCGGTGTAATCTGGCGGGCTAAAGATAGCGTCAATACGGCTCATGGCTTCACCCGCAGTCTATCAACCACAATATCCATATCCTTGTCCCCGCGGCCGGAAAGATTTACCAGGATAATCTGCTCTTTGTTTAGCGAGCCTGCCATCTTAACTGCATAGTAGATGGCGTGGGCGGGCTCCAGTGCCGGGGTAATGCCCTCGGTACGGCAGAGCAGCTGAAAGCCGTGGAGCGCTTCGTCATCGGTTACCGCCACGTAGCGGGCACGCCCGGTTTCCTTGAGATAGCTGTGCTCCGGGCCAACGCCGGGGTAGTCCAGTCCTGCCGAGACGCTATGGGTTTCCCGGATTTGCCCGCTGTCATCCTGGAGGACCCGGGATTTGGCCCCGTGGAGCACGCCGGGCCTTCCGGCGACCAGTGAGGCAGCATGCTCACCCGTCTCCAGCCCCCGCCCGGCAGCCTCCACCCCGATGAGACCAACCTCCCCGTCATCCAGAAAGGGATGGAAAATGCCGATGGCATTGCTCCCCCCACCGACACAGGCAACAATGTAATCGGGCAGGCGCTTCTCCACAGCAAGCAGTTGCTCCCTGGCCTCCTTGCCGATGACTGCCTGGAAGTCACGCACCATCATGGGATAGGGGTGGGGGCCCACTACCGAGCCGAGGAGATAGTGCGTGTCGGTAACGTTGGTCACCCAGTCTCGGATTGCCTCGTTGATGGCGTCCTTCAGTGTCCGGCTGCCGCTGCAGACGGGTCTCACCTCGGCCCCCATCAGCTTCATGCGGAAGACATTAAGTGCCTGGCGGCGGACATCTTCCTCGCCCATGTAGATGATGCAGTTGAGCCCGAGCATGGCGCATACCGCGGCGGTGGCCACACCGTGCTGGCCGGCTCCGGTCTCGGCGATGATTCTTCGCTTGCCCATCCGCTGGGCGAGCAGGCCCTGCCCCAGGGCATTGTTAATCTTGTGCGCCCCGGTATGAGCCAGGTCCTCCCGTTTCAGGTAAATGCGGGCACCCCCGGCGTGCTCGCTTAACCTTTTCGCCAGGTAAAGGGGTGTTGGCCGGCCCGAATAATCACGGGAAAGTGAGTGAAACTCGCTCCAGAAGCCAGCATCCGTCCGTGCCTGGTTATAGGCTGCGGTGAGCTCATCCAGCGCCGCTACCAGGGTTTCCGGGACAAACCGCCCCCCATAGTCACCGAAATATCCCCTCTTATCTGGTTGCAAGAATTACCTCCGTTAGCTGAAAGCCATCTTTATTAATGGTTGCTCATTTGGTTAATAGCGGCATCTGCCTTTCTTACTGACTCGATAAAGGCTTTGATTTTGGCGGTATCTTTGTGACCGTCAGTCTCAACACCGCTGGAGACATCAACCCCCCAGGGACGTGCCGCGGTGATAAGCTGGGCCACATTGGCCGGCTTAAGTCCGCCGGCGATAATTACCGGGTATCGGGAGGATGCCTCTCTGGCTATCTGCCAGTTAAAGCACTGCCCCGTCCCCCCGTAACCGCCGCCGACCTTGGTATCGAGAAGGCAGATGAATTCCTGTTTGCCCAGTAACCGGTAGCCGGTCTCTATCTCGGTGATAATCTCATCACTCCCCTTGCCCGCTGGTATATGCACTACCTTGATGATGGGCCGCTCAATCTGCCGGCAAAAAGACCATGTCTCATCACCACTGAGCTGTACCCAGTCCAGTTGGCAGTAATCAGCAATACGGTTCACCCGGTCGGCGGGTGCGTTGGCAAAAACGCCAACCACGGCGGGGTGGGGTCTAAGACGGTGAATGCATTTAACCAGGGACAGGGCCTTCTCAGGTGAAATGCGGCGCCGGCTGGGGGCGAACACCAGCCCCAGGAAATCAGCCCCGGCATCACCGGCGGCCCGGGCCGGCTCTATATCGGTTAGTCCGCAAATCTTGACCTTGGTCACCTTAGCTCCTTTAACTTGGCGGCGATATCTGGCGCTGACATCAGGGCCTCGCCGATAAGGACGGCATCCACCCCCCACTCCTTCAGCCTTTCCAGGTCACCGCGGCTTCTGATGCCGCTTTCGCTGACCACTATTCTATCCGGGGGAATGAGTGGTCTTAGCCGCCGGGTGGTCATCATATCAACGTCAAGGGTATTCAGGTCCCGGTTATTGATGCCGATGATCCTCGCCGGGCTGCTTGCCGCAATTTCCACCTCGGCTTCATTATGCACCTCCACCAGGCAGCTCATGCCCAGCTCATGACTCAGCCCGAGTAGCTCCGCCAGCTGCTGCGGGCTGAGTATGGCGACAATGAGCAGCAGGCTGTCAGCACCATAGGCCCGCGATTCGTAGACCTGATAGGGTTGGTAGATAAAGTCCTTTCTCAGTAGCGGTAGCCTCCGCTTGTCCAGCGCCTTCCTGATGTCTCTCAAATGCTCCAGGCTGCCCTGGAAGTAGCTCGGCTCGGTTAGCACCGAGATGGCCGCAGCGCCGTTAGTGGCATAGATTTCGGCGATTGCCACCGGGTCAAAATCAGCCCGGATAATGCCCCGGGACGGTGAGGCTCGCTTCACCTCGGCAATGAGCTGAATATCATCCCCCTGTATTGCTGAAGCCAGGTCCAGTGGCGCTGGCTGGGCTCGGGCCAGCTTTTGCAGTTCCGCCAGGGATATACTGCGTTTTCTATCTTCCAGTAACTGTTGATTACTGGCGATTATCTCATCTAGTATCATGGCGTGTTTCCTCAGCCAGGCTCTGGCTAAGCTCGATTAGCTGGTTCAGTTTGGCTAGGGCCTGGCCGCGGGCGATTACCTCCCGGGCGAGGGCTACCCCCTGTTTGAGTGTTGCCACCTGGTCCCCGGCGAGCAATACCGCAGCGGCATTCATCAGCACCGTATCCAGCTGGGGCCCCGGCTCCCCGGACAGGACTCGGCGTATTAGGGCGGCATTTTCCTCAGCAGTGCTGCCCTTCAGGCTGCCCGGCTCACTACGGGGCAGGCCGAGGTCTTCCGGGCTGACGCAGTAGCTCACGATATCACCGTCTTTTAGCTCGCAGACCTGCGTTTTTCCGGTGATGGTGATTTCGTCCAGGCCGTCTTCACCGTGCACCACCAGGGCGTGGCGGGAGCCCAGTCGTTTCAGCGCCTCGGCCATCTTATCCAGTAGTGACTCGTCAGCCACGCCCAGCACCTGTGCCCTGGCCCCGGCGGGATTGGTCAGCGGCCCGAGGATGTTGAATACGGTGCGGATGCCTACCTCGCGGCGGGGGGCGGCGGCATGTCTCATGGCGGGGTGGAATAGCGGGGCGAACATGAAGCCAATACCCACTTCCTCAAGGCACCTCTTTACCTGTTCTGCATTGAGGTCAATCCTGACCCCGAGTGCTTCCAGAACATCGGCACTGCCGCACTGGCTGCTGGCGGCGCGGTTGCCATGCTTAGCCACCTTGAGCCCGGCACCAGCGGCCACCAGGGCGGCGGCGGTGGAGATGTTGAAGGTGTGTGCGCCATCGCCACCGGTGCCACAGGTATCCACGGTCGGGTCATCGGTCATTACCGGGAGGGCATTGGCCCGCATCGTTTTCACCAGGCCGACGATTTCATCAACGGTTTCTCCCTTGAGCCGGAGGGCGGTAACCAGGGCGCCAAACTGGGCGGGGGTTGCCTCCCCCCGCATTATTTCTTCCATCACCGAGGCTGCCTGCTCCGTGGTTAGTGACTTTCCTGATACCAGTAAGGCAATTGCCTCCCTAATCATGGCCTAGCCCCCCACAGAAAATTCTGCAGTATCTCTTTCCCGTTCTCCGTCATGAACGATTCGGGGTGAAACTGCACCCCCTCCACGGGGTACTGGCGGTGTTTCAGCCCCATAATGGTGCCGTCATCAGTCCAGGCGGTTATTTCCAGGCAGTCGGGGAGCCCGTCTCGCTGGACTACCAGCGAGTGGTAGCGGATGGCAGAGAAGGGCTCAGGCAGTCCGCGGAACACCCCCCGGCTATTGTGGTGGATTAAGGATGACTTGCCGTGCCTGATTTCTTTGGCCGGGCCAACCCGGCCACCATAGCTATAGCCGAGGCACTGGTGCCCCAGGCAGACACCAAGTATGGGTAACCTGGTGCCGAAGTGTCGGATGACATCGTTGGAGATACCGGCGTTCCTGGGGGTAGATGGTCCCGGGGAGATAACGATTCTCTCCGGCTTCATCCGGTCAATCTCGTCAAGGGTTACCTTATTATTGCGGGCCACCACTACCTCCTCCCCCAGTTCACTGAGGTACTGAAAGAGGTTATAGGTAAAGCTATCGTAATTATCAATCAGCAGCAGCATGATACCCCCCGGTTACCAGCCCCGGGCTTTCTGCCTGGTGGATTGCCTTGAGCAGCGCCCTGGCCTTGTTCATGGTTTCCTCGTATTCGCGCTCCGGGACGCTATCGTAGACCACCCCGCACCCCGCCTGCACATAGGCAACGCCATCCTTGACCACCATGGTCCTGATGGCGATGGCCATGTCCATATTGCCCGAGTAGGCAAAGTAGCCAACGGCTCCAGCATAGGGCCCCCGTTTCTCCGGCTCAAGCTCAGCGATGATTTCCATTGCCCGGATTTTGGGTGCCCCGGCTACCGTTCCCGCCGGGAAGCAGGCGCGCAGGGCATCGAAGGCGTTCAGCGTCGGTTGCAATTTACCCTGCACATGGGTCACCAGGTGCATAACGTGAGAGTAGCGCTCCACCTCCATCAGGTCGCTGATTTCTACCGTGCCCGGCTGGCTTACCCGGCCGATGTCATTGCGCCCCAGGTCCACCAGCATGATATGTTCCGCCCGCTCCTTTTCGTCATTGCGTAACTCCTGCTCCAGCCCGATATCCTCCGCCTCAGTTTTACCCCTCGGCCGGGTTCCTGCCAGGGGGCGGGTCATCACCGTGCCGTCTTCGACCCTGACCAGAATCTCCGGTGAGGCGCCAAGAATATAGAAGTCGTTAAAATCGAGGAAGTACATATATGGTGACGGGTTGATGGTGCGTAGTGCCCGGTAAATATCGAAGGGGGCAACAGCGGTGGGCTGCGCCAGGCGTTGCGATAACACTACCTGAATCGCCTCACCAGCGGTAATATACTGCTTTATTTTGCTGACCGCAGCGGCAAACCCCTCCCTGGTGAAGTTTGACGAGAGCGGATAGTTATTCACCGGACGAGGGTTCGGTGCCGGTTGCTGGCGGGACGGCAGGGGTTGTTTTAATCTCACCACCAGCTTTTCAATCTTGTCCACCGCCTCGTGATAGGCTTTATCAATATCTCCATCAAGATGGACATGACTCAACACCTTTATCTTGTGGGTTACGTGGTCAAAGACCAGCATGGTATCGGCGAACATAAACATGGCTTGGGGTAAACCCAGGGGGTCACGGTGGGGAGAGGGCAAATCCTCAAAGCGCGTCACTGTTTCATAGGCAAGGTAGCCCACGGCACCACCCGAGAAGCGGGGGAGCCCGCTAACCGCTACTAGTTGATACTTGTCCAGTTCCCGGGCAATAAGCGGTAGCGGGTCTTTATTATCTTCTCCGCTGATGGTCAGCACCCGGTGGGGCTCGGTACTGATAAAGCTATAGCGTGCCAGTCTCTGGCCACCCTCAACGCTTTCCAGCAGGAAGGAAGGGCCACCCCGGCTAACCTTGAGGAAGGCCGATACCGGCGTCTCCAGGTCAGCCACGATTTCCCGGTAGACAGGCACCAGATTACCTTCTTGCTGGTGTTGCTTAACCTCTTCCAGCGTTGGATAGTACATAATGACAACTCCATCCCACCAATGAAAAAACCTCTCGCCCTAGGGGCGAGAGGTCAATCCTTCGCGGTGCCACCCTAGTTAATTGCCTTTTTCGGCAATTATCTCCTTCAGGTACGGCCTTAATCTCCGGCGATACCCTGGGATCTGATAACGGTTCCCGCTCCGTCCGAGCCTACTGGGGTTAAACCGTTCGGTCGGAGGCTCCCGAGCCCATTCAGCCCCTGCGCCAGCACCGGCTCACACCTTACCCGGCTCTCTGCGCCTCGCTGGAGGCCTACTAGTCTCGTTCTCAGCCTTTACTAGTATTTATTTGTAGTAGTTAATTCTAGCCCAGCGGTTAGGGCTTTGTCAAGGTGGCTATGGTTAGGGGGCAACCAACCGTTATTGTTCTTCCCCGGGGGCTAGGTAACCCGTTCCACTTTGAGCAGGTTGGTGGTTCCGGCTATTCCGATGGGGATGCCACCGGTGATTACTATCAAATCACCCGGCTGGGCTATACCCAGTTCCCGGGTAAGCCGGACTCCGGCGGCGAACAGCTCATCCACTGAGGCTAGTTCGGCTATCGGGACGGGGTGAACGCCCCAGCGCAGCAGCAATCTCCGGGCCACCTTGTTGCTAATGGTTAGTGCCAGGATGGGGGCTCGGGGGCGGTATTTGGATACCCGCCCCGCGGTGCTGCCCGAGGCGGTGAGGGCAACAATGGCGGCAGCCCCCAGGCTTTGTGCGGTATAACAGGCATTATAGCCAATCAGTTCGTCGGTCTGGCGTTCCAGCCAGTCACCTCTTTCGGCAAGGAGCCGCTCATAGGGCAGCTTGTTTTCCACTTCCCGGGCAATCCTGGCCATCATCTTCACGGCGGCTACCGGGTATTTGCCCACCGCGGTCTCTGCCGAGAGCATGGTGGCATCGGTACCATCAAAGATAGCATTGGCGACATCGGTAACCTCGGCGCGGGTGGGGCGGGCTGAGGTTACCATTGATTCCAGCATCTCGGTGGCGGTGATCACCGGTTTACCCGCCTGATTACATTTCCTGATGATTTCCTTCTGCACCAGCGGTATCCGCTCCAGAGGGATATCCACACCTAGGTCACCCCGGGCCACCATAATGCCATCGCTTACCGAGAGAATACTGTCAAAGTGCTTGACTGCCTGGATACGCTCTATTTTGGCAATGATGGGGATATCACTGTTATTTTCATTGAGTAGGGCTCTTACCTGGTTTATGTCATCGGCGCTACTGACGAAGGAGAGCGCCAGGTAATCAGGCTGTTGCTGGATGGCAAAGTGGAGGTGTTCTCGTAGGGCGTCTGTGATGAAGGCTTCGGTGGCCGGCATCCCGGGTACCACCAGCCCATCCCCCTCGGTGAGCACGCCGCCCACCGTTACCTGGCAGGTCACCTCGGTGCCGGCTATCTCCTCGACCCTGAGCTGGACAGCGCCATCAGCAAGCAGGATGGTGGTTCCTGGTTTAACGTATCGGTGGAGATGGGGCAGGTTCACCGGTATCAGGGCGCTATCCGCTGCCCCCTGGCGGGTGGTTAGCGCCACCCGGGCCCCCTTTTTCAGGGTTACCTGGCCATTGTTCAGCCTGCCAATGCGATACTTGGGACCGGGCAGGTCAATGAGGATAGCCACATTGATTCCCAGCCGCTGGCTCAATTTCCTGAGGCTGTGGATATAGTGGGCATGCTCGGAATGCGTGCCGTGAGACAGATTAAGCCGGGCGATATTCATTCCTGCCCGGAGGAGCAGCTCCATCGCCGCTAGCGAGCTGGTAGCCGGGCCAATGGTGCCCACTATCTTGGTTCGCCGGGTATCCAGTTTAACGGGTTTCACCTTAGTCTCAACGGGCTATCATCGTTTCAGCTCCCCATTTTTACCCATATCCCCCGTCCTTTGTCAACCTTGACTGTGGGATGTCCTTAACAAAATTGGAAACCTGGGTAAGGCTGATGTCCCCGGCCAGACTTGATACTATTTGTGCTTAATAATACAATTAAACGGTTGGGCACTAGCTTCTTAGGGTTAATACGGGGGAGGTTGTAAATGGGGCGCCAGCCGGGGAAGATATTTCGGGAACTGGGCAAGGCGCTTGCTCCTGACTCCAGTTTGGAGGAAATACTGGCTCGCTTGATCAAGCAGGTGGTGCTTGGCTTGCCCCGCGCTGATGCCGGTGCCATCTACCTGTACCACAAAGACCACCGGCAGCTAACCGTGGAAGCAAGCTACGGTTATCCCGAGAGTAGGGTCAGGTGCAGTCTCCTTCCCCGCGAAGGTGCCCCGGGGCGGTGCTATGCCCGGAGGAAGTCCCTGCTTTTCCCCTCACTTGAGGCGGTGATGGCACTGGCACAAACCATGCGGCCGAGCAGTTCCGATTGCCATCACCAGATGAGGCGGGGGCTGCCCCCAACCCTGAGTATGATGGTTACTCCCCTCATGGTTCAGGAAAGGGTCTTGGGGGTTATCCTCGTCGAGCATTATCAGACATCGCACCCGGCGCTCACCAAGGCTGACCTTGCCCAGTTAGAGGTGTTGGGCAGCTGGATTTCCCTGATAATTGATAATGCTCAGACACATCTGGAATTAAGGCACAGCAAGCGTTCCTATCGGGAGCTCTTGGGCAGGTTCATCACTACCAGTGAGGAGGAGCGCAAGAAAATAGCCCGGGAGATACACGATGAGGTGAATCAGATCCTTCTCTCTGCCCGGCTCAAGCTGGAGGATGTTGAGAGCACCTTCCCGGCGGAGATGGCTGAGGTGCGGGAGAGGCTTAAGGTAATCAGGTCACATATCAACTGTGTGTTTGATGATCTGCACCGGCTCTCGGTTAGTTTGCGTCCTCCCGCGTTAGATGAGCTGGGTTTACCTCAGGCACTGGAGTGGCACATTCAATTTCTCTCCGAGGAGACGGGATTGCCCATATCCCTGGAGGTCAACGGGCTGAAAAGCCGGAGACCAGCCCCGGTGGTGGAGACGGAGCTGTTCCGGATAGCTCAGGAAGCCCTGTCCAACACGGTCAAGCATGCTCAGGCTACTTCAGCAACGATCAGGCTGGAGTTTGACGAGACCAAAATGATACTCCTTGCCGAGGATAATGGCCGGGGGTTTGACGCCAATACCTTGCTGAGCACCTCGGGGGGTACCCGAAACCTGGGGCTTTTGGGAATGAAGGAGCGGGCCGAGATTTGTGGTGGCACCCTGGAGATAGATTCTGCTCCCGGGCGGGGGACGAGACTAAAGGTGGAGATACCCATCAGTTCTTATGACTGGGGGGCGTATTAATGGCTAAGATTCGCCTGCTGATTGTGGATGACCATACCTTGTTCCGGGAGAGCCTGCACAGCCACCTCAGTGCCATT
>CAZAYK010000018.1:0-14145 GCA_964489415.1 uncultured Dehalococcoidaceae bacterium
TCCAGTGACGCCGGCACGGTCTCGGCATCAATCACCAGCGAGTGATAGCGCCCCCCAACCAGGGGCGACGGCAGCCCCTTGAAGACCGTGTCACCATCGTGGTAAATAAGCGAGTTCTTACCATGCACCGGGGCTGTTGCCCGCCGGATTAGCCCACCGTAGACATAGCCGATGCACTGGTGCCCCAGGCACACCCCCAGAAGGGGAATCTTCCCCCGGAAGTAACGCACCACATCATTGGAGACCCCCGCCTCCAGAGGGGTGCACGGACCGGGAGAGATGATAATGTGACTCGGGGCCATGGCCTCAATCTGCCCCAGGGTGATGGCATCATTGCGATAGACCACCGGCTCACTACCCAGTTCCCCCAGATACTGCACCAGGTTATAGGCGAAGGAATCATAATTATCGATGACCAGAATCACCCTACTCCCTCCACGATAACCTCCGACGATACCTTAAGCGCCCGCATCAGCGCCCTGGCTTTATCCAGCGTTTCCACATACTCCGCCTCCGGCTCGGAATCATAGACGATGCCACCCCCCACCTGAAAGTAGGCTCGCCCATCCTTTACCACAATCGTCCGGATAACGATGTTGATATCCATATCACCGCCGAAACTAAGATAGCCGATGGAGCCGGTATAAACACTGCGGCGGGTGGGCTCTATCTCATCGATAATCTCCATGGCCCGCACCTTGGGGGCCCCGGTTATTGACCCCCCGGGGAAGGTGGCTTTAAGCAGGTCAATCCGCCCCTTCCCGGGACACAGCCGGCCCACCACGGTTGAGGTCAGATGAAAAACGGTGGGATAGGTCTCCAGGATGGCCAGCTCGGTAACCCGCACCGTTCCGTAACGGCAGACCCGCCCGAGGTCATTTCTCTCCAGGTCAACAATCATGATATTCTCTGCCCTGTCCTTAATGCTGGAAAGCAACTCCTGGGCGAGGGCTCGGTCTTCCTCGGGAGACTTTCCCCGGGGCCGTGTCCCCTTGATGGGGCGGGTTTCCACCCAGTCGCCTTGAACCCTGAGGAACCTCTCCGGGGAAGCCCCGACAATACTGACCCCGTCAAAGTCAAGATAGTTGGCAAAGGGGGCCGGATTGATACTCCGCAGCCGTTGATACAGCCCGTAGGGCGGGATACTCAGCTCCGTGTCAAACCTCTGGGAGAGGTTTACCTGAAAAATATCACCCGCCAGTATGTATTCCCGGGCAGTGGCTACCGCAGCAATATATTCCTCGGGAGAGAAATTAGCCTTAAGGGTGACGTGCTCATCCTGAGGGAATGATTCAGCGATAACCACCGGAGAGTGATGCCCAAGGCGGTTCTTCACCTCGCTTAGCTGTTCTGCTGCCCTCTTCATCCGCTTGCCTTCCTCCACCTCAGGAAACCCGGTGGCCGCCAGATATACCCTCCCCTCCCGATGGTCAACGGCGACAATGGTATCATAGAAGGCCAGATAGCACTCCGGTAGCTTCAAGTCATCAACGGCGGTTGCCGGCAGGTGCTCGATGAAATGGCACAGGTCATAGCTGAAGTAACCGACTGCCCCACCGACAAAGGGAATGGGGGCAGAGCCACCATCCAGAGAATATTGCTCCAGTAACTCAGCCA
Source organism: uncultured Dehalococcoidaceae bacterium (assembly GCA_964489415.1). Classification (GTDB taxonomy): domain Bacteria; phylum Chloroflexota; class Dehalococcoidia; order Dehalococcoidales; family RBG-16-60-22; genus CAZAYK01. The sequence goes on from CAZAYK010000018.1 coordinate 1,618, forward strand.
ATACATCAAAGGGATTGCCCCGTCTCAGCTCCTCCCCACTATCTCTAATGAGGGATATCCTCTCCCCCCGGCTGCGCAGCACCAGAAAGGGGTCAGCACCCAGAAAAGAGTAACGCCCCAGCTTGCCCGGATCCATGCCACTATCGAGAAAGAAACAAAAAGGCCGGTCACGGAATATGTCAAATATCTGTGGTGCCTCAAGCGGCGTCTCGATTTCCTCCACCAACGGGTAACGCTTCATCTTATCCCACAGCACCGGATTAGGTTACCCTGATTATAGCCCAATCCGCCCGCGGGATAAAGGATGGCGTTGCCTCTTTCCCCCGGCTCTGCTATGCTGAACAAAATGAGTGAAATCCAGCATAGCGGCGCCACCAACCGAGGGTTCCAGCGCCGGGACTATGTCAAGATCACCATCTTCGGCTTTGCCCTGACCGCCCTGTGGCAGAGCATGCACATGATTATTCTGCCCCTACGGATACTGGACTTCGTTGGTGAAGCGGAAAAGAATACCTACCTTGGTCTGCTTACCCTGGTTGGCCTGCTCCTGGCAATGCTAGTCCAGCCGATTGCCGGGGCTATCAGTGACCGCTCCCACCTAAGGTGGGGAAGACGCCGCCCGTTTATCCTCCTCGGTACCCTAATAGCCCTCCTGCTCCTGCCGGGAATTGGCTTTTTGGGTAGCTATGCCGCTTTTTTCATCATCTACTGCCTGCTGCAGCTCAGCACCAATACCGCCCAGGGCCCCTATCAAGCCTTCATTCCTGACATGGTTCCGGCAGGGAAACGGGGACTGGCCTCAGGGGTGAAGTTTCTGCTGGAGATATTGGGGGGGGTTGCCCTGCTTTATCCCATCGCTATCTTTATGGACCGCTATTTCCGCGGCGAGGGCATCCTGTGGCTAGGGCTGGTGCTGGGAATACTGGGGGTGGTTATGCTGGTGATGATGAGCGTCACCATAGTAACCGTCAGGGAGACACCACAAACTAGCCAGCCACGAATACCACTACTCACCACCCTACGCCACGCCTTCAAGATTGACCTGAGGACAAAGCGCAGCTTCCTCTGGTTTCTCCTCTCCCGCCTGCTTATCTTTATGGCGTTTGCCACCATCCAGCAGTTCGCCTTGAACTACCTCAGGGATGTCATCGGGGTTACCCGCCCTGCGGAGGCAACCGCCCGCTTCTCCATAGTGGTGGTGGGCACCATGCTGGCCATGGTCTACCCGGCCGGTTATTTCTCTGACCGGATCGGACGCAAACCAATCAATATCATTGCCGGGCTTTTGGGTGCTGTGGGAGTCGCCGTAATCTTCCTGTCTCAGGACTATGGCCCAATACTGATTGCCGCCGGGATCCTGGGGGCAGCCATTGGTGCCTTCAATAGCACCAACTGGGCTCTAGCTACCGATCTGCTGGCTAAAGATGAGGAGGCCAGATACCTCGGTCTCACCAATATGGCTACCGCCGGCGGTGCTGCCCTGGCCCGCCTCATCGGGCCGGTAATTGACGTGGTTAACCGCCACAGTGAGGGAATGGGCTATCAGGTCATGCTCCTTGCCTGTTTTATCTACTTCGTAGCCGGAGCCATGCTGGTAGTGAAAATCAAGCAGTGAGATTACCCCAGCCAGGGTATTATCATCTTCAATCCCATGGCCGCCAGCACCACAAAAACCACATATAATATGCTTCTGCCCAACCAGCAGAGGAGGAGAAACTTCCACAAGGGGAAACGGAGAGCACCGGCCACCAGCCCGGCGAGGTCAAAGACCAAGGGCACCACGGAGAGGATGAATATGGTTAGCGAGCCCCACCGCTTTACCCACCACTCAACCCGGTGATACATGCCTCGCCTCACCACCAGCTGGCTACCACTATAGCCCGCCAGATAACCGGTTATCTCCCCAATAGCTGCCCCGGCACCACCAGCCACCCCAACCAACGCCGCGGAGGGTAGCGTGGCCCCCAGGGCGGTAAGTATGACAATATTCCCCACCGGTAGGATTACAGTGGCATTGAAAATAATGCTAATGATAAAGGCACCCAGATACCCATACGCCCTCAGTTGCTCAATCCGACTGGGGTAGTGCCGGTAGAAGTAGAAGATGCCCACACTAATGGCAATAACAATGAGTATGGTGAGCAGGGGAAGAGCTATATTCCTCACCCGTCTCCCGGCAACCACCCCTTCCTGTTTATCACGGTTAACCTTATCCTTCATCATGCTCGGCAACTTCTTGCCCTCGGACCCCGCCTTTGCTATACTGATATAGCGTGCCCCCATCGTCTAGAGGCCTAGGACGCCGGCCTTTCAAGCCGGTAACAGCGATTCGAATTCGCTTGGGGGCGCCATTTTTGTTCCTCATTCTACCATTTCCGGGAGTTTGTTTTACAATCTGGCATGAGCCTGTCCCCCGGATCCATGTCTGACTTCGGGGATTACCAAGGTGCCGGATAATATACCATTTCCATAGGTAAACCGTGAGCATCACAATCTGGATTCTCAGGCAGGGTCATCAGCCCCCGCTTCTCATTTGATGCCGTAACCGCCGCGACCAGTGCATCCAGAACATCGTCCGGGGCGGCAATACCGCGATATTTCTCCACAGCATAGTTCACAATAGCCTCGGTATGGCGATATACCCGGCGTAAGACGCGCAACCTCTCCTGGATACCCTCTTCACTACGCTTATTAAACGCCATGGGACGGCCACCATTCAGTGCCCAGAAACACACCTCAGGGTGGACCTCCCTAATTCGCCACCTTGCCTGAGCCTGCTCACCAAGAAACACGTCCACCTCTTTGATCTTGGGCACTATGCGCCACATCTGAATAGACAGCTTCCTGCCGGTCCTTTGCTGATTAATCCGGCTTGCTTCCTCATAGCTCTCCGCCTGCACGGCAGCCCGGCATGGCACCCGGAAAACACTGAAGCGCCTTGCGCCGAGCCGCTGGCGGGCTTCGGTATCACAGCGGCGCTCCCGCTCACCACCCTCAGGCAGGCCAATGGGGATGTCGAGCAGGATCAGTCTGGCGCGGGGATAACAGCCCCCAATCCTCCGTATGTTGGGGAAAAGATTCACCGCCCAGTGATTACCCTCCCCCAGTGCCACGGTAAGCCAATTCCCCTTACAGCCATCAGCACCGATATATAACATGACGGGCTCACTCTCCACAGTAAATCACCAATTCCACCTCTAGGTAGGGAGTCATCGGAAATAGCCGGGGTAGATGGGGGGTACCGTTTATCCTCGCCATGCCCGGAAGCTAACCGGCCCCTCGATACTTACCCTCCAGCCTGGTGACCAAACGGGCCACTGACGAGCGGGCGTCATGCATCAGCGGGGCACCATGACCGAAGCAAATAATGTCAACATCCAGATTGGCCACCCGTCTTATTGAGTTGATTTCCTGGGCAATATCAACAGTAAATGCTCGTGACGGCAAGCCCAATTTGAACCTGTTGGCGAGCACATCGCCAACAATGACCACCCGTTCTTTAGGTATCCATAGAGAAATGCTTCCCGGGGTATGCCCCGGGGTATGCAATATCCTAATCCCTCCCAGTATGGGAAGCTCATCACCATCATTAACCAGCATGTCCACGGCGGTTGCCGTTGTTACCCCCAGCCCCATCAACGAAGCCAATGCCTTACTCAACCATCGGGGTCGGGCCGGCCCGGGCGGGGGCAAGCAACCATAACTGTCTAACTATCCGTCCCGCCCTGCCCCTAAAGCCGGTATCCACCAGGGTCAACCTCCTGTCCACCAGGAGATATACATTGGCCCCCCAGACCCCGGTACCCCAGAGCCCGCTAAGCCGATAAATGTGCGGTGTCAGTCTCACTAGTCCCCAGCCAAGATTTATATGGTCAGACTACCTCAGGCACCAAACTGCATAGTAAAAGTGATGATTATATTGTACAATATACCATCAAAGGAGGGGAAAGCCGCCGCTCAGACTAACCTGGTTGAATGCCGCCCAGGACACGCAGAATAATACCGCCGGTATAGAAATGTACGAAAGGATAGTGGTTCCCCTAGATGGCTCCCAGCTTGCTGAGGTAGCCCTGCCCTACGCCGAGGAGCTGGCGGGAAGGCTCGGCTCCGAGATTATCCTCTTCTCCGTCCTCGAATCAGCCGAAGCTGAGGAGCATCAAAGGCACCACAGCTACATTAAGAAGGTAATTGAGGCCACCCAACGCCGCGCTAAAAAATACCTCAACAAACCCGCTGACCAAGAAATCAGGGTGGGGTCAGCCACCCGGGTCGGCTATCCTGCCGAAGGGATTGTCAATTACGCCAACCGAGGGGGCTTCAAACTGATTATTATGGCAACCCACGGCCGGTCGGGTCTGGGGCGCTGGGCATTAGGCAGTGTTGCCGACAAGGTGGTGAGGTCAACGACACGGCAGCCGCTGCTGCTCATCAGAGCCAGAGGCGCCCGTCCCGATGTCCGCAAGAAGGGGATGCTGAAGAAGGCACTGGTCCCGCTGGATGGCTCGGTAAGGAGCCAAGCGGTGATCCCCTATATCAGTGAGCTTGCCGCCCGGCTCCAGACAGAAATTACCCTGATGCAGGCGGTACCGCATGACGGCCATCTCTACGCCGCAGCAGAAAGCTACCTGGAAGGCATGTGCCATTTGCTGGAAGGGGAAGGTATCACCACCCGATATCAGGTCAGGGTTGGTGATGCCGCTGATGAGATTATCAATCTGGCCGACGAACTTGATGTTGACTTGGTGGCAATGTCAACCCACGGGAGGACGGGGCTAACTGCCTGGACTCTGGGTAGTGTTGCCCAAAAGGTCCTCCTCGGGGGCAATACCCCGCTCCTCCTCGTCCGGAGCTAACCCTGCCTTAATAACCGCACCCGCAGCAATTTCACCTACCTGACTTGGCGTGCTCCCTGAGGGCATGCTCCCTGGCTTTTTCCAGCACCATCTCCCGCCCCGTAGGGTCATTCAGAAAGGCATAACCCCAGTGACACTGGGAGCAATACAGCCCGGCATAGCCTTCCTCAAAGTCAGGAATAAAGTCGGTTTCAATGAAATCGACCCCGTGGAAAACATGGGTTTTGACTATCTTTAATCTCGGCTTCATCCCCCTTAGCCTGGACCCTAACACCTGACCCTCCTTGCGTTAATTAGTGATGTCCCCTTTATACTCCTTATCAGGCATCCTGTCAATAGCCGCCCCGCCGGGAAGATTAGCCCCCGAGGGCAGCGATTGACAGGGAAAATTTAGTTATGTAAACTTTATCGGGATAAACCAACCATGAAAATCCTCACCGCCGAATCAATCAAACCGAAACAGATATTTCCCCGGAGAAGGTTAACGCCGGACCGGATAACCACCATTTGCTCCGCAATCAGCTCCCGGCGTCTCATTGAGTTCTACTACCACGGCGGGTTTCATTCCGTGGAACCCTGCTGCTTAGGTGCGCTGACGCCTGCTGACGGGGCATCACTGTTATGCTACCAGATTAGCGGGCATAGTGAATTCGGCGACCCTGCCGGATGGAAGCTGTTTCGGGTCTCGGAAATAACCAACCTAGAAGTCACTGATGAGCATTTCACCACCAGACCGGGGTACAATCCCGGCAAATTCAGGTGGTCCACTATCTACTGTAGCATTGTTGCTGACCATAGTGAGGACAAATCGGGGGTAACATCGCCCCCACCGCCCCCCGGGGAGCGCCATAAACCGGGCACGGAAAGCAAGACAGCACCGTTACTGACTCACAATGAGCTGATGAGAAGATTCCGCCTCTCCCACCTCATCTTCCCCCGGCGCAATAACCGCTAAGCCAGTAGCCCCTATCTGGCTAATTGGGGGCAAAAAGCCTTCTTATTTCCGGATGCAGGCCACCGCTGATTTTTTCCACAGCCTTATACCTGATCCGGTCTAGTTCCTTCTGCTTTTCTTCAAACTCGGCCCGGGAATACAGCCGCTCCGGGTGTACCAGGATATCATCCACCGCCCTGATTGCTGCCGGGACTTTAAAACCGGTAGGTGAGTCTATCCAGTCCTCAAGCCCTCCTCTAAGTAGCGAGTCCAGTATCCCCAAGGTATGCCCCACGGTTATATCCTTATAGTTATAATGGGTTATCTCACCCACCCCGCCGGTATTCATTAAATAGAAATTCATATGGGGAATACCCTTCACTATTTCATAGAAGATATTAGCATGCTCGGCCCTATCACCGGCGACAAAGGGGTCATAGAAAAACTCGCTCTTGATACTCCCGGCCTTAGTCGGGTCGCCAGCTGAGGATTCCATGGCCTGCCCCAGGACCATCAACGCCACCGCCTGTTCCCGGGTCAATTTGGCTATTGCCGGAATGGTGGGGCCCCGGGTGATAATAATCAGGTTATCAATACTGTCCACATCGATATAAGGGCTGGAGTGCATAAAATCCTTCCTCAAGATGACCGCCCTTCCATTGCTGGTTCTCTCATAATTTCCGAAGTCAAAATCCCCATCCTCACCGACATAGACATTTTCGCACACCGTATCCCGCTTCAGCAGGCCATAATATATCTCAATCTGCTCTCCCGGATTGACCCCCTCCGTCTTGACAAACACCCCACCAGCCTCAAAGCCGTGAAAGGAACCATCAGGCATAAGGGTGCCACCATCATCCTGAATCAGCCAGGATTTCTCCATCCCCTTGCGCGCCAAGATGCGACACGTCATCGTCGTCTTGCCATTGGCGCTCAACGCCACCAGCAAGCTCCTCACCGGCCGGTAACCACCGTGGGCTAACTGAAGGTAATCCTCCCGACACCCGGCGTGGAGGAAGATACCACCCCGCCGGGTTTTTGCCGCCCAGTCTTCAGCAGCAAAAACCCCCTTCTTGAATTCACCAATATAACTACTATTCCTGACTATCTTCACAAACCGGCCATCATCCAGCATCGCCAACCTTATGGTGATATCCTTTTCTGGAAGCGGCTTGGACTTATTGGTTTCCCAGGCTTCATCAGCAAAGAAAATAATGTGATACGTTGGCTGGGCCACGGGTGCCTTCACCGGGATAAAGAGATTGCGGCCACCGTAGGCAACATGGGCAAATCTTTCCGGAACAATCAACCTGACTACAGTATTACTGGACTCATTACCCACAATGCAATCAAGAGAAATCAGCCTTTCCCGAGCCAAGCGCTGCTCACACTCGGCGAGGAGCTTGAGCTCAGCCTCACCGAAGGGGGAATCAATACTATTCTGGGTAAACATGGCCGCCCTTGAGGTAGGCTCACTCTCGGCAACGAAATTATCGTAAATTGTCTTCTTAACCCCCGGTTGCCTCGCCACCAGCGCCCGTAATTCCTCCACCGAGGGGTTATCCAGCAACCTATTTTCGGCGATGGCTTTTTGTCTAATCCTCTCCGCCGTTCTAACAAATTCCTCAAGGTCAAACCTAGAACTCATCTAAAAATCCTCCACAAATAACACAAATCAGCCCCGCAACTAGCCGCCCCTCCCAGGTACCTAATTTTAACACAGATTTGGTTGAGAATGCACCCCAAATCCCTTCCCTTCTGTTGCTATAATACCTATTGGTGCTATAATTAACAGCAGCAAGGGTTCACCGCCATATGATTCGTCAGTGTCATACTGAGGATGTGGAAAGAATATACTTCATCATTAATCAGGCCGCCACTGCCTACCAAGGCGTTATACCGGCTGATTGCTATCATGAGCCCTATATGTCCCGGGAAGAGCTGACCGGGGAGATGAAACGGGTAACCTTCCTTGGCTGGGAAACCAATGGTGAGCTGGCCGGGGTGATGGGCATGGAACCGGTCCGGGATGTAACCCTCATCCGTCATGCCTATGTATTACCACAGTGGCAGCGGCAGGGAATCGGCAGCAAGCTGCTCAGCCAGGTTAAGCGCCAGGCCAATACCCGGCGCTTACTGGTGGGGACCTGGGCTGATGCCTGGTGGGCAATCGCCTTTTACCGCAAGCACGGCTTCCGCCTGCTACCGGACAAGGACAAGCTATTATCCACTTATTGGGACATACCCCAGCGCCAGATTGAAACCTCGGTAGTTATGGGCATAGCCACCGATATTACACAAGGGGGCGGGCATGAGCAAGAAATGGTTCAACAGAATTGTTGAAGTCACCGTGCTTACTCTGGTTATGGCCGCAATATTCCAGGAACTGGAAAAGCCCAAGGAAGAAAGAAGCTGGCACGGAAGGATAGGTTTCATACCCTATGACCTTCGCGTGCCTACCCTGGAACGATTCCGCCAAGCCTACTGGAATCCTGAGGACAGCCGGATTTTCCTACCTGAGCCTTTCGGCATCGGCTGGACAATCAATTTCCATGCCCTGCTCGAGAAGCTGAGAATCATTGGGGAAAGCTATCTTTCTGAGGAGAACTACCTGATGCCGGGGCGCCATATGCGAGACGTATTGCGGCAAGCCTACGATGCGGATTGAACAGGGAAAGGTCTTGCGGTATGGTGAGCAGTTTAATGACGCCCTGCGCCAATACGTGGTAAACCTGCTCACCGATATGGGTATCGGGCAGTAGCCCCGGTATTGCAGCCCTATTTCCAGCTCTGGGGATAGAGTGATGAGCGGGGTTACTTCTCCAACTGGTCAGAAAGGCATGTTGCCTACGCTGCCGGTCTGGGCACTTCGGCCTTTCTGATGGCTTCATCACCGAGCGTGGCATCGCCCACCGTTGCGCTAGCGTGGTCACTGACCTCATCCTGCCCATTAGCCCCCGCACTGCCCCCAGCCACTATGCCAGCTGCCTCTCTTACCTAAACGGTAACTGCCGGGCCTGCATCAAGCGCTGTCCCGCCGGCGCCATCACCGAGCAAGGTGCCCTGCGAATTTCGCAATCCGGTGAAAAAGCTAAGCAAGCAAACAGCTTAACAATAGATTAAGGAATCACCCCTCTCCGGGCGAGCCGAGCTACCAGACCTCCCCCCACACCCCATCCCGCCACAGGCTCACCAGCCTCACCGGCAGGAGCTTACCGGTCAAATCCTCACCGCAGTTAGCATACACCCTGATGTAGTTTCCCGTCAGTCCGGACCAGATACCGCCACACCGCTTCTCCCACAATACCGGCATGATTCTGCCCAGGAAACGCTGGCGGAAATTGCGGGCGCTCTCCTCAGCCAGGGCCAGCATCCGCTGACGGCGCTGCTTTTTGAGGCTATCCCCCACCATATTCGGCATCAGCGCTGCCTCGGTTCCCGGGCGCGGTGAATAGGGGAAGACATGAATCCGGGCAAAGCCCATCTGCCGGCAAAAGTCATCGCTTTGGTGAAACTCGGTATCGGTCTCACCGGGGAAGCCGACAATAATATCGGTGGTAATGGCCGCCTCCGGCACTACCCCACGGATTAGTGACACCGCCCTTTGGTAGTCAGCTGTGGTATAGCGCCGCTTCATCCGGTGGAGCACATCATCACTACCACTCTGAAGAGACAGATGAAAATGGGGGCACAGCCTAGGGTCATGCCACAGCTGGATAAGCTCCGGAGAAATCTCCTGAGGCTGCAGGGAAGATAGCCTCAGCCGGGCAACCGATGTCTCGGCCAGTATCCTCTCCAGTAGCTCCTTCAGATTAGCCCCGTCATATTGGTACGAGCCAATCTCAGTGCCGGTTAACACCACCTCCTGATAGCCCTCCCGCACCCGCTGTGCCACGGCAGCCACCACCTGCTCTATGGGCAGGCTCATCTCGACCCGCCGCACCAAGGGCACAATGCAGTAGGCACAGAAGCTATGGCAGCCGTCCTGAACCTTGAGGAAGGCACGAGTGCGCTGGGGGCTACCGCAAGGAGCCATGGTATCCGGATGAGCTGACCGGGACAAATATCCACCCTCGGCAAGCACCCCCAGCAACTGCGCCTTCTCCTCATTGCCCAAGACAAGCCTAACCCCGTCAATCCGGGCGAGCTCCTGAGGGGCTCGCTCAGCATAACAGCCGGTAGCCACCAGACAGGCATCAGGGTGGCGGCGGTGAGCCTGGCGGAGCCAATGGCGTGACTTACGGTCGGCAGTACTGGTAACGGTGCAGGTGTTCAGGATGTAAATATCCGCCTCGGCCTCCGCGGAAACTACCCGATACCCCGCCTCAGCTAACTGCCGGGCTAAAGCCTCTGTCTCCGCCTGATTCAGCTTGCAGCCCAGGCTATCCAGGGCAATCCTGGTTACTCTAGATTTCCCGGCCAATTGCCCACCCTCCGAGATTACTTCCCACTAGTTAAATTATATGTTTCCCGCTTACCCGGGGTCAAAGCCAAGCCCAACTTGCAGACAATCCTGATTTGTGATAAAAATAACCATAATTCCACCACGGCATCACCCTAATCTTGCCCGCCGACAAGGTAAAGAAGTGAGGTGAGTCCGATAGATAGCCACAGCAATCGAGTGGTCGTTACCGGTATGGGCATCCTCAGCCCGCTCGGCCTGGATCTCCAGAGTAGCTGGGAGAATCTTATTGCCGGTAAGTCAGGCATTGATTATATAACCCTCTGTGATCCTGAGCCGCTGGAGACCAAGTTTGCCGGTGAGGTAAAGGGATTTGAGCCGACTGATTTTATGGACCGCAAGACAGCCCGCCGCATGGACCGCTTCGCCCAGCTGGCGGTGGCTGCCAGCCTGCAGGCAGTGAAACAGTCGGGGCTGCACATTAATTCCTGCAATCAGGGAAACATTGGTGTCATCATCGGCAGTGGCATTGGCGGGCTGACCACACTATTTGAACAAATGAAACTAATGCTGGAGAAGGGGCCAGACAGGGTGAGCCCGTTCCTGGTGCCCATGATGATATCAGATATGGCGGCTGCCCAGGTGTCAATTGCCCTCGGGGTCAGAGGGCCAAACCTGTGCACTACCTCAGCCTGCTCCAGTGGCTCTGACGCCATTGGCATAGCCTATGAAATCATCAAGCACGGTGCTGCTGAGGTTATAATTACCGGTGGCACCGAGTCCATAATTAACCCCATCGGCATTACTGCCTTCAACGCCCTGAAAGCCATCTCCACCCGAAACGATGCCCCACAGCAGGCTTCCCGCCCCTTTGACGCCGAGCGTGACGGCTTTGTCATCAGCGAAGGTGCCGCTGCCCTTATTCTGGAAAGCCTGGACCACGCCGTAAAGAGAGACGCCACTATTCTGGCGGAAATCATCGCCTACGGCGCCACCGCCGACTCCTATCATGTTACTCAGCCGCTGGAAGACGGTGCCGGCGCCATCCGTGCCATGGAGATAGCCCTGCACAATGCGGGGGTTAGCCCCCAAGATATTGATTACATCAATGCCCATGGCACCTCCACCCCCCTCAATGACCTAATGGAGACCCGAGCCATCAAAGCCGTCTTCGGTGACCATGCCTACCAGGTGCCGATAAGCTCCACCAAGTCAATGACGGGCCATCTTATCGGCTGTGCCGGTGCCGCCGAAGCGATATTCTGCATCATGGCTATCCAGACCGGCATCATACCCCCCACGATAAACCTTACCCACCCTGACCCGGAATGTGATTTAGATTATGTGCCCAATGTGGCCCGCCGGGCTAAGGTTGATACCGCCCTGTCCAATTCCTTCGGCTTTGGCGGACATAATTCAGTACTGATTATGCGAAGATATTCTGAGGCGTAGGCTTGAGTCACTATCGCTGGAATCTACTACCACCGGTCCCCGACAAAAATCAGCTTAATGATTCTCGCCTCCCTCCATTGCTGGCCCAGCTCCTCTACAACCGCGGTATTACCCAGCCCACACAGGCACGGTTGTTCCTCACCGCTGATGCCAGCCTGTCCGGTGACCCCTTCCTCCTACCCGACATGCCCCAGGCAGTGGCCCGGCTCTACCGGGCATTACTCTCCGGCGAAGGTATAGCTATCTACGGTGACTATGATGTTGACGGCATAACCGCCACCGCCCTGCTCGTCAAGGGGCTATCCGCTCTGGGCGGGAAGGTCATCCCGTATATACCCCACCGCCTGGCAGAAGGTTACGGGCTGACCACCACTGCCCTGGAGAATCTGCACCGGCAGGGCATCAGCCTGGTCATTACCGTTGACTGTGGCATTACCAGCCTTAGTGAAGTGAAAAGGGCACGGAGAAAGGGGCTGGATATCATTATCACTGACCACCACACCCCCCTCCCCGAAACCCCACCAGCCATCGCCGTGGTCAATCCCAAGCTGCCGGGCTCAAGCTATCCCTTCCCCGATCTGGCCGGCTCGGGGGTGGCATTTAAGCTGCTGCAGGCGCTAGTTAACAGCATCGGTAGAGAGGCAATGGCTGATGAGTTCACCGACCTGGTAGCCCTGGGCACCATTGCTGACATGACCCCGCTACTGGGGGAAAACCGCTATCTGGTAAAAGAGGGGCTAGAGTCCCTCAATAACCGCCCCCGCCGGGGAATAAGGGAAATAGCCATCCGGGCCGGGGTAAACATTGGCCGCCTCAACCCGGAGAGCGTCTCCTGGTTCATTGCCCCGCGCTTAAATGCTGCCGGCAGGCTGGCTCACGCCCTCACC
>CAZAYK010000019.1:0-13345 GCA_964489415.1 uncultured Dehalococcoidaceae bacterium
CCGCGGGGCCGCCAATGCCACCCCCACCACCCCCGATAAGCAAGGAAAATGTGCTGGGGACACTCTACCTCGGCCCGCCCCAAGATTTTATCTCCATGCAAGGCCTGGCCAAATCAATCAATAGCTTTCTCCTCTGGGGAGCCCTGCTGGCCATTGCCACCGCACTGGCCCTTACCTTCTTCCTGTCGCAGCGGATTTTAGCCCCGGTTAGAGCCCTGACCCAGACTGTCCGAAGACTGGGGCAGGGTGATTTCTCCCAGCGGATCCAGTTTAGGGATAGGGGTGAACTGGGTGAGCTCGCCAAAACCTTTAACGCCATGGCCAGCAACCTGGAGCGTATTGAGAGGCTGCGCCGGAATATGGTCGCCGATATTGCTCACGAACTGAGAACCCCCCTCTCCAATATCCGGGGTTATCTGGAAGCCCTCCATGATGGCGTGATTAAGCCCGACTCAGCCACCACTCGCTCCCTCTACGAAGAGGTAACCCTGCTGTCACGGCTCCTTGATGACCTTCAGGAGCTAAGCCTGGCTGAGGCCGGTGAATTAAAGCTGGACCGCCAGGCAGAGGACATCTCCACGCTAGCCAGACAGGTAGTGGCCTCGGTGCAAGGGCGCGGTGCTGCCCGGGGAATAACCATCTCCGCCGAGCTGCCGGATAAGCTCCCCCTGGTAAACATTGACCCCCACCGCATCCGACAGGTACTCCGCAACCTTCTTGAGAATGCCGTGGCGCACACTGATAAGGGCGGTAGGATCACAGTAACGGCGAAACAGCAGGATAGCTGGGTGATGGTCAGTGTGACCGATACCGGAGAAGGCATTCCCGCCGAAGACCTGCCCAACATCTTTGAACGGTTCTACCGGGTGGATAAGTCCCGAGCCCGGACCACCGGCGGTAGCGGCCTGGGGCTGACCATCACCAAGTATCTGGTCGAGGCCCATGGCGGCAGTATTGAGGTGAGCAGTGAACCGGGTAAGGGCAGCTGCTTCACCTTCACCTTACCTGTGGCGGAATAATCTGCTTCCTCGGCTGGCAGGCAGATTTAATAACTTTTTAATATTCTCCGGCTAGACTAACCTATAAGCACTATAATCACAAGCGGAAAGGCAGAGGTAACCACGATGAACATCGGGAAGATAGTAACGGCAACACTCCTCGTGGCAGCGGTTATCACTATATCACTTGGCTGTGGTCCTAAGTCAGAAGAGGCAGCTACCGCCGAGTACCAAGAGGTAACTGTGCAGCGGGGCAATCTGGCCGTGGAAATCACCGCCACCGGTAATCTGGCTCTGTCCCAAACCGAGGAACTGACCTTTGACATCGGGGGAACGGTGGAGGAGGTCCTGGTTGACGAGGGGGATACCGTTACCGAGGGGCAGGTGCTCGCCCGGCTGGATGCTTCCGAATGGGAGGACTATCTGGAGGACTTAGCCGACAAGTTAACTGCCGCCCAGCGCCAGGTGCGGGCCAAGGAGCGCGCCCTGACCAAGGCTAAAATTAACCTCGACGCTAAGGAGCGGGCGGTGGCCGCCAAAGAGCGCGAGTTGCTGCAGGCACAGATCGATGTGCAATCAGCCCAGCGCGCCGTTGATGTCATGCAGGATGTGCAGGAAGCCCAAGATGCCGTTGATGAGGCGGAGTACAACCTGCAAATTGCCCAGATGAGGTTGAAGGAAGCATTGCAGTCAACCGGAGAGGGAGACCCGGCTTACTGGGCAAACGAGGTAAAGCTGAGGCAACAAAGGCTTCAGGAAGCCCGGAATGAATTGAACGAGATATTAACTGACCCCTATTACGGTGGCGTGACCATATCCGAAGTCTACCTAAAGCAGTTGCAGCTACAGCTGGCCAAGGCAAAACTGGCGGCAGCCGAGGAGGCTGTCGCCGCTGCCAAGGTGGATGTTACCGAAGCCAGGGAGGACATAGCCGACGCGGAGACGGCACTAGCCGATGCTCGCCAGGACTTGGCCGATGCCCAGGAGGAACTGGACGAGGCCCGACAAACCAGCCTGGAGATTGTCGCCCCCTTTGACGGCTTCATCACCAAGGTAAACATTGAAGGTGGCGATGAGGTGCTCAAAGGCACCGTAGCCCTACAGATTGCCGACCCCAACAAGTTTGAGGCTGACATTCTGGTCAGTGAGATGGACATCATGCAGGTAAAGCTGGGGGGAGAAGCCCGGGTAGAGGTGGATGCCCTGCCCGGGGTCACCCTGCCGGCGGAGGTAACCCACATTGCGCCGACGGCTACCATTCAGGCTGGTGTGGTCAATTATCAAGTGAAGGTGGAGGTCAAATCACCGCAGGCGATGGTTCACAAGCAGCCAGCAAGGCAGAAGGCAATGCCGGATATTGCTGCCGGGCAGCTTCCCCCGCGACTTAGCCAGGCCGTTGACGAGGGGCGCCTTACCCGGGAGCAGGCGGAAGAAATAATGAGGCGAATACGTGAGGGCGGAGGACCACCCCCGGGGGGACTGCCGGGTATGCCACCACCAGCAGGAATGCCCCGAACTCAGCCAGGGCAATCGCCGCCAATAACCTCGCTTAAGGACATTCAGCTGAGGGAAGGATTGACGGTCCTCGTCACCATCACCGTGGAGGAGAGGAATGATGTGCTATTGGTACCCAACCAGGCGATTACCCACCAGGGAACCGAGAGCTATGTCCGGGTATCCACGGACGGCACTATTGAGCAGCGCCTGGTCAAGACCGGCATCAGTGACTGGCAGTTCACCGAGATAACCGCGGGGCTCAGTGAAGGCGAAACGGTGCTGGTCCCCCAGGGGACCACCACCCCGGCAACGGGGACACAACAACCCTCACCACCCCCGCTATTCTTCCCACCCCCACCACGGAGACGGTAGAGGATATGCCATGATTCAGCTACGCGACATAGTTAAAACCTATTCCATGGGTAAGCGGGAGCTGACCGTACTGCGCGGGATAAACCTTGATATTGCCCGGGGTGAGCTGGTAGCGGTGATGGGGCCCTCCGGCTCGGGCAAATCAACCATGCTTAACCTCATCGGGTGCCTGGATAAGCCAACCTCAGGAAGATACTACCTTGAGGGCGGCGAGGTGAGCCACTTCAACAGCCGGGAACTGGCCCAGGTCCGCGCCCAGAAGGTTGGCTTTGTCTTCCAGAGCTTCAATCTGCTACCCCGGCTCACCGCACTGGCCAATGTGGAACTCGGCCTGAGGTATGCCGGCGGCAGTGACCGCAATCGGGCCATGGCGGCACTGGAGCGAGTGGGCCTCGCCGACCGGGCTAACCACCGCCCTACCGAGCTTTCCGGTGGCGAGCAGCAGCGGGTGGCCATTGCCCGGGCCCTGGTGAAAAACCCGCCCCTGATTTTAGCCGATGAGCCCACCGGCAACCTGGATAGCCGCTCCGGCGAGGAAATTATCTCCATCCTCACCTCACTACACGCCGAACAGGGCATTACCCTGGTAATGGTAACCCATGATGCCAGCATTGCTCGCCGCTGCCAGCGCATCGTCCACCTCAAGGATGGCCAGATAGTGGGGGAGGAGACGCCATGAAACAGTGGCTGGAACCCTTCGCTACCGCCTGGGTAGGGGTGGTCACCCATAAGCTGCGCAGCTTTCTGACCATCCTCGGGATTGTTATCGGTGTTGCCGCCGTGATTGCCCTGATGTCCATCGGCAGAGGCGCTGAGGCACAAATTGTTTCCCAGATTGAAACCCTGGGGTCAGACCTAATCATCATTCGCCCCGGGGCTACCGTCTTCCGCGGCATTAGGGGTGCTGCCGGCAGTGCCAATACCCTCACCCTCGAAGATGCCACGGCTATAGCTGAGCAGGTTCCCCATATCTCGATAACTGCCCCCTACTACACCAAGCCCCTCCAGGTAGTCGCCGGCACCAATAATGTGAATGCCCCCGTTACCGGGGTAACCCCTCAGCACCAGCAAGCATATAATTTACAGACTACCGCCGGTTCTTTCATCACCGAGTATGATTATCACCGCGGTGCCAAGGTGGCTGTCCTCGGTGCCGAGGTGAAAGAGACCCTGTTCCCTGACAGCGATCCTCTAGGCCAGCTGCTGCGGATAGGGGGAAGTGTTGCCCGCGTTATCGGGGTACTGGAGAGTAAGGGGGCCATGCCGGATTCACCGGATTACACCATCATGATTCCGCTAACCGCCCTGCAGCAAATGGTCGCCCAGCCCCGAACCCCCCAGGGCGGGCGGATCGTCAGCGGCATCGCCCTGAAGGTAAGCGACCCCTCACAGGCAAGCTACGTCACCGATGAAATAACGCAGCTGCTCCGCCAGCGCCACCAGCTCAGCGCCATTGAAGACAATGATTTCCGGATTATCTCTATGGAGGAGATAGCCAGTGCCATCTCGGAAACAATCGGCACAATGACCCTGCTCCTCGGCGCCATCGCCGCCATTTCCCTGCTGGTGGGGGGTATCGGCGTGATGAACATCATGCTGGTATCGGTACTGGAGAGAACCAGGGAGATAGGTATCCGCAAGGCACTGGGGGCCAAAGAGCAGGATATATGGCTGCAATTCCTCATTGAGGCCGCCTTCCTCACCTTTACCGGTGGCATCGTTGGTGTCATCCTCGGCTGGGTGGCCTCACAGATTGTTGACCGCATGGGAATAATGAATACCATGATTACTGCTGATATCGTAATCCTCGCTGTCTCAGTAGCGGTGGGGATTGGTCTGTTCTTCGGCTTTTACCCCGCCTGGAACGCCTCCCGCCTCAACCCCATTGAAGCCCTCCGGGCGGAATAGGCAGTTGCCGGCACTGGCTGATACCCGGGCAATATTACCCATTACATTTAACAAAATCTTAACATTTCACCATTATATTAGTTGTATCACTGGGGTTGGCTAGCTGCAATGTCAACACTAGGGAGATACCACTAGCATGGGGCGAGGTATCAAGATAGCCCTTACCGTCCTCCTCGTTGCCACACTGGTCAGCGGTGGGGTGGGCTGTGCCCACGGCGCCGCCAGCCAAATATCGGCACCGGGCGGCGAACCATTCCCCCCGGACCGTGTTGCCACCGTGCGTATCACCATGGCTGATGAGGACTGGGCTTTCCTCAAGGCTAATGCCCTCGCCGAGCAATATGTGAAGGCGGACTTCTGGTACGACGGCGAATTGATCCCCGATGTCGCCGTCAGGCCCAAGGGGAATTCCTCACTTCGGGAAGCGGTTCGCAGTGGCACTCCCCGCCTCGGGCTCAAGGTTGACTTCAACTTCTTCAACTCCTCCCGCCACTTCCACGGAGTAAAGAAGGTCAACCTGAACAATGGCTTCAGCGACCCGACCCTCATCCGGGAGCGGCTGGGTTACGAACTATTCGAGCAAATGGGTATTCCCACCCCCCGTTCCTCATTCGTTGACCTCTGGGTAAATGACACCCACCTGGGGGTATATACCATGGTGGAGCAGATTGACAAGACCTTCCTGGGGCGGCACTTCAGGGACAATACCGGTAACCTGTATAAGCCCGAGATGCCGGCAGCCTATCTCAACTGGACCAAGGCAGACCTGGACAAGCAGCTGGCGAGGATGAAAACCGTAGAGCCGGATAATGCCACCAAGAATCTGGATGTTAATCTTGGCGGTGGCAAGCTGCGGGAAATCCTGCAAGCCCTCGAGCCTAAAGAAGTAACTGATGAAGCCATCCCTCCCCAGCTACCCATGCTGCCCCCGCCGGGTATGATGCCACCACCCGGTATGCCACCACCACCGGGCATGCCCCCACCGCCCGGTTTGCCGCCACCACCCGGCATGGCACCACGGCAACCGCGCAACTATCTGGAGCTGATGGGGTTAAAGACCAACGAGAACCGCCCCAACCACTCCCTCCTGTTTCGCTTCCTGGACATCCTCAACAATGAGCCTGATGACACCTTCCCCACCGAAATTGAGAAGGTGCTGGATGTAGATGAAGTGCTCCGCTACCTAGCCGTGTCAACGCTCATCGTGCACCTGGACAACTACATTGCCATGGGGCACAACTATTATCTCTATGACCATCAAGGCAAGTTTGTCATCATTCCCTGGGACCTGAACATGATCTTCGGCACCTTTAACTACGGCATCGACCGCGATGGTCTAATCAATTACTATATTGATGAACCCACCGGGGGGCCGGTTGCTGAGCGCCCCCTGGTCAAGCGGCTGCTTGATTACCCACCCTACCGGGATAGATACCACCGCTACCTGGAGGAGCTGCTCGACGGGCCCTTCGCCGTTGACAGGATGATATCCCGTATTGACGAGCTGGCGGCATTGATACGCCCCTATGTGGAGGCTGATGAGCTCAAGTTCTTCTCTACAGCGGATTTGGAACGGGCTCTCAGTGAAGACCTAACCATGGGGCGGCGGCCCGGACCCCAGCCACTCGGCTTGAAAACCTTTGTCAGGGAACGGAGTAAATCAGTCAGAGAGCAGCTTGAGGGGAAGCGGCCGTCAGCCTCCGGTGATGGCAGTGGCAATGGCGGCAGCTTCTTCCGGATGTTTCGCCGGAGGGGCCAGTTAGGCGGCGCCCCGCCGGATAGGAGAGCCAATCCACCCCGAAGGGAAAGGAAATAACCTGATGGCTGGGGTAAACATGCACCAGGTAACTGCCGATGCAGTTCCGCCAACAACCAGAATAGAGCGCAAGTTCTTCGTACTGCCCCGCGATATTGGCTTTGCCTACGCCCTGCTGCGGCATATCTGCCGCCCCGACCGTGACTACCCGGAAGAGCAGATTAACACCCTGTACTTCGATACCGATGACCTCGAGCAATATGTAAGGTCATCATCGGGGGACTTCCGCAAGAACAAGGTGCGCATTCGCTGGTACCACCGGCTGAGTGACTATCGCGAAACGGTCCCCATATTCGTCGAACTTAAATCAAGGGAGGGCTTCGCCAGCAGCAAACAGCGGCGGAGACTTTGGGTCCCCCGCCAAAACCTGGAGACCGCCCAACTCGGTTCCGGCATCATCCCCCAGACAACCCTAATCGACACCATAGCCAGCTTCGGCCACTATCTGGAAAAGCCAGTCCGACCTGTCATCATTATATCTTACTGGCGCTACCGCTTCACCGAGGTGCTGACCGGGGTGCGGGTAACCCTGGACAGCAACATCCGCTCGTCAGTTGTTGCCCGGGAGCTAGGTTATGGGGAGCGGGAACTCAGGCTGCAAGGTGCCGTTATCGAAATCAAGGGAACCAGCATAGAGCTACCACCAACCCTCCGCCGCCTCCGGCTGCTGGATACTGATTGGAGCCGTTTCTCCAAATACTCCTCGTGCCTTGACTCACATCTGTCAGCGCCAAGCACCATGGCCCGCCTGTGGCCTTCAGGAAGAATGGTGGAAACCTAGAAAGGAGGGCAATCTTGCGCGAACAAATTACCCAGTTCTTTGAGTTTATTCAAGGGCTACAGTCCCCGGTAGGACTCCCCGAAGCTATTGTCGCCATTGGCTTCTCACTACTAGCTTCGATAGCTGCTTACCTGATGTACCAGTTCTTCTACGGCTCACGACATATTGGTGCCGGGGTGCACCGCACCTTTCTCCTCGGCGGCCCCGCCATTACCACACTGTTTCTGGGCATCCAGACCTCGATCCCGCTCTCGCTGGGACTGCTGGGGGCACTCTCCTTCGTCCGCTTCCGCACCCCGGTAAAAGACCCCGCCGAAATCGGGTTCCTCCTGCTGCTGATTGCCTCATCAATTGGTGCCGCTACGAACAACTACCTGGTAACCATCCTCCTCTTCGTGGTGGTGTTCATTGCCTTGGGTATCCAGTGGCTCACCAGAAACCGGATTACCCTGTTTGGCCGCGGCCACCTCATGATTTCCGTAGACCAGCCCTCCTTCCCCGCCCTGGAAGGAAGGCTAACCGCCTTTCTCAAGGAACGGCTCCGCGGCCTCAGCCTGCAGACCATGTCGGTTCTGGAAGATCGTGTCTCTCTCCACTATCACTACCGCCGCCAGACCGGCTTTGACTGGGCCGCCTTTACCAATGAGCTTAACCAGCTTGCCGGCACCGCCAAGGTGGAGATATTCGTCGAATAAGACAACAGGCTCCGGAGATACAAACAAGCCAGCGGTCAGATTCGAACTGACGACCGGCGGTTTACGAAACCGCTGCTCTACCCCTGAGCTACGCTGGCATGAAAACCACCTAAAATTATACCTGAAGTTGGCCCAAAAGAACAGTGGTGAATTAGATGGTGGTAACTGCCAACGGCTAGCTGGCTTGCCGCAAGGTTGGGCACCCGTTTTAGCTTCAACCCCAACCAGGGTATTGACAAATCTGTCCTTTCGGATTACTATTATTCGCTATAGATTCAGGCTATAGATTCAGCAGGAGTTATTCTTTGCCCGCCAAGTATGAAATAGGACAGGAAGTCATCATTACGCCGGTAGGTGAGCAGCCCGCATCGGCACGGGATTCTGCCTTAGAACCCTATGCCGGTCAGAAGGGCAAGGTGGTGGATTGTCACTGGATAACCATGAATACTGGTGAGGTCTTTTATATCTACACGGTGCAAGTCATCCCCAGCAAGGAAAGAATTGTGCTCCACGAAGATGAGCTGGAACCATGTATCAACTAGACAATGCACCAAAGTCCCGGACTTTAGGTGGTCTTATCTAAGCATTGTGGCTTCCAACCAAGGATGGGGAACTCCGCCAATTTAACTGCTATAATACTATTAGACGAACCCTAATCGGGGAGGGGGTAACTTCTGGAGGCAATAGAGGTAGCGCGCCAAGCCGTAGACGCCGCCAGTGATAAGCAGGCGAGTGATATTGTCCTGATGGACGCCCGCCGGGTGTGCAGCTTCGCCGATTACCTTGTTATCTGCACCGGTGATACCGAGCGGCAGATGCGGGCTATCTATGAGGAAGTGGAGCATACCCTGAAGCAAAAGGGGGTCTCACCCTATAATCATGAGGGAACGCTGGACTCAGGCTGGCTGCTGCTGGATTACGGTGATGTTATCGTCCATATCTTTGCTCCCTGGGAACGGGAATACTACCAGCTTGACAAGTTGTGGAGCCATGCTGACCTGGTGCTCAGGATACAATAAGGCTTCCGGTTGGCTCAATCAAAGATTTCATCCTCGCTAAAGAACAGCCTGATCTCCTCCTCGGCAGTGGCCACCGAGTCCGAAGCGTGAGTTGAGTTACGCTGCACATCAATACCATAGTCACTGCGGATGGTCCCCGCCTCAGCCTTAGCCGGGTCAGTGGCGCCCATCACCCGGCGGATTAACTCCACCGCTCCCTCACCCTGAAACACGGCAGCCACTATCGGTCGCGAGGTAATATAATTGACCAAGTCATTGAAGAAGGGCTTGTCCCGATGCACAGCATAGTGCCGCTCGGCCAACTCCCTATCCATGTGCAGCATCTTGAGTGCCACCAGCTTGAGACCCCTCTCCTGCAGGCGGCTGAGGATAGCACCCGCCAGTTCCCTTTCCATAGCATCAGGCTTGATCAGGACCAAAGACCTCTCCATTTCAGCACTCCTCAAACCAGTTAATTGAACAGGGCCGCCATATCGTTTACGGTTACCTTTTGCAGTGTGTCCACGATGAGGTCAGCCCCTCTCAGGCTCTGGGCGGGATGGCTATTGGTAACCGCCAGACACTTCATGCCCGCCCTCTTGGCAGCGGTAACCCCAGCTACGGCATCCTCAATTACCAGACAGTTACCTGGCTCCACCCCCAGCTTCCTCGCCGCCAGCAAGAAGCCCTGCGGGCTGGGCTTCCCCTCGGTTACCTCCTCACCCCAGACAATAGCCTGGAAGCAATCCCCTATACCCAGGCGGCGGGTAACCAGCTGGATGTTCTCCAGTGGTGCCGAGGAAGCAATGGCTACCTTTATCCCACCCTTAACCAGCGATTTTATTAGCTCAATGGCCCCGGGTAGTGGCTTAACCCTATGCGCTACCTGGCGGCGATAGCTCTCCTCCTTTTCCTCAGCAATAGCCTTTATCTCCTCGGCTGACAGGTTAGCCCCCAGGGCATCCCGGATAATAGTATCATTCCGCTGGCCAAAGTGACGCCGGAAATCTTCCTCGGTAAAGTCAACCCCCCTTTTCTTAAAGACCCCCTGCCACGCCCTGAGGTGATATGGGCCGGTATCGGCAATCACCCCGTCCATGTCCCAGATGACGGCTTCAAGCCTACCCCCCGGCATCTTCCTCAGCCCCCTTTCCCCGGTGGGCAGTGGTCTTCACCACAAACCAGGTTGCCTTACCTTCGGCAACCAGGGTGCCATCAGGCAGGGTTACCCTTCCTTCTGTCTGCGCCAGGCGCTTATTACCCCCGGTTACCCAAGCCGTAGCCACCAGCGGTTTCTCTACCTGCGCCGGGCGCTTAAACCTCACCTCCATCTCAATGGTGAGGCAGTCCATGCCGGCAAACATACAGGCGTGGTTCATGGCATCATCAAGCACGCAGGAGAGAATGCCACCGTGAACAATCCCCGGATAGCCCTGATAAAGCCGGCCCGGGGTAAACTCGGCCCGGGCTATCCCTCCGTCCCAGGTGAAGGTAAGCTTCAGCCCGATGGGATTCTTCTGCCCACACCCGAAACACAGGTCATCACTTCGATCGGTACTGATGGGTACCCGGGGCAAATCTACCATGATGCTATCTCCATTCTAGTTCAGTGTTGCCTTGCCTTAAAGTGCTCCCAGCCTGACTGGGCGGGGAGATAAGGCTTGCCCTGGGCATCAATCAGGCGCACCTCACCGGCCTTACCCGGGATAATGTCACCAATTACCGTTATCGGGCACGAAGCAGCCTCTTTTACACTGTCGATTACCCCGGCAGGAGCGGTAAACAGTAATTCGTAGTCTTCACCCCCCGATAGCGCCAGCCTCACGGCTTTATCACCAAAGTTATTCCTAACCGCAGGGTGGATGGGCAGCCGGCCAATGTCCACCCGAGCGCTGACCCGGCTGGCATTACATATCTGGGTCAGGTCAGCAACCAGCCCATCGCTGATATCGATTGAGGCTGTCACCCCCTGCCTAACGAGCAACTGCCCCTCAGCCACTCGTGGCCAGGGGCGGAGAAAGGCGCCACTGAGATAGGCCGCGGCTTCCCGGTCCAACTGAAGCTGGTTATCCAGCATCTCCCGGCCGGCAGCAGCACTGCCCAGGTAACCGGTAACAGCTATCTTATCCCCGGCTTGGGCGGCAGCCCGGGTGAGCAGCGCCCTATCACCGGCACTGCCCAGAACGGTAACGGTAACCGAGACCACCGACGAGCGGCAGGTATCACCCCCCACGATCAATACCCCAAACTGCTGCGCCAGCTCAATCATTCCCTGGTACAGAGCAGTAACATCGCCGACCTCGGTATCATCGGGTAATGCCAGCGATACCAGGGCATAGCGGGGTAGGCCCCCCATAGCGGCAATGTCACTAAAATTGACCGCCAGCGCCTTCCAGCCCAGCTCTTTCCACGGGGTTATATTCAGGGAGAAGTGGACCCCCTGAATCTGAGAGTCAACAGTGGCTAATTGAAGGGAACGGTCACCATACCAGGCAGCAGCATCATCACCGATACCGATAACGAGTCCTTGGTCCTGGGGACGGGAAACCACTTTGGCCAGGAGCTCAATCAGGCCAAATTCTCCCAGCTCGGATACCTTCATCACCGGAGATTATAGCACATTTCCCCCGGAGACACCGAATGGGTGGTGACCAATCCTGACCTAAGTATTTGATAATAAAAACTACCGCCGGGCATCCAGTTGCGGCAGGTTACCATTAGCGCCCCGCGGTAGCGGAGAGAGCGGCGTAACGGCTAAGCCTCTCACTTACCCCTCTTCTTCGCAGGGTCTATGGCAGCCTTTGCCTTTATCTTTATCTGCTTGGGCTTCTGCTCCTCAGATTTGGGGATGGTGAGAGTTAGGACGCCATCCTCAAAACTGGCTTCAGCCTTATCAATATCCAGGCCATCAGGCAGGGTCACCGTGCGGCTCAAGGTACCGTAGTAGTGTTCCCGGCACAGGTAGTCATCCCGCTTAACCTCCTTGTCCTCCTTGCTCTCACCCCTTATGGTCAGCGTGTCACCGGTGATGGTTATGTCCACATCCTCTGGCTTCACACCGGGTAGGCTGCCCTTAACCACCATAGCGTTGTCGGTGTGATAGATGTCCAGAGGGATCACCGCCTGGTGACCAACCAGGTGCCGGAAGGGATAAGCATAGTCTTCAAAAAGATGATCCATAGACCTCCGTAAATCCATTAGCTCCCGAAATGGCTCCCAGCGAACAATTGCCATCTGGCTCACCTCCTTTCTATGCTTTTTGCCGCTCTCCTTCTCACTTATAATTATAGATTGGTGGCGCTGATTTGTCAAGATATTTAATAAAATTTTATTAAATATCCTTGCAAAATTCTCCCAATCATTATCCAGGACAGTGTTGCTTTTCAGGCGGGGGCTGCTGGCAATGTTCCCGGAAACCTGCTATATTCTTTACATCATGCGCTGCGCCATTATCGCCGATATTCACGCCAATCTGGCGGCATTTACCGCCGTGCTGGAGGACATTGAAAAACAGGGCGGAGTCACCGAGATCTGGTGCCTGGGCGACATTGTCGGCTATGGCCCCGACCCTAGCCATTGTATTAAGCTGCTGCGCCGGTATAATCACGTCTGTGTTGCCGGCAACCACGACTGGGCAGCCATCGGCAAGGCAGATACCGCCCTGTTCAACCCCGATGCCGCTGCCGCCTGCCGCTGGACCGCCCAGCAACTCGGCGCTGAGGATATTGACTACCTCAGTAGCCTGCCCCTGATTATTGAAAAAGGCGATTTTACCCTGGTGCACGGCAGCCCCCGGGAGCCCATCTGGGAGTACATCCTCTCCACCAGCATCGCTCTGGAGAATGGGGACTTCTTTAAGTCCCCATTCTGCCTGGTGGGCCATTCCCATGTACCCCTGGTGTTCAAATATGAGCCGGGCTCCTGCACCGCCAGCCGGTTGCTGCCCAATATTGGGCTGTTACTCGGTAAAAGCCGCCTGATCATCAATCCCGGCGGGGTGGGACAACCCCGGGATGGTGACCCCCGCGCCAGCTATGCCATCTACGATAGCGATACCAACATGGTCCGGCTCTACCGCATCCCCTATGATATCGAGGCTACCCAGACCAAGATGCTGGAGGCAGGACTGCCCATACACCTGGTAACCCGCCTCAGCCACGGATTTTGACCCACCCCCAGCTTGACAAAGAGTTGCCCACGGACTACGATTCTTGTTGAGGTCGTGCTAGACGGGGAGCTAGCGGTGCCCTGAACCTGCAATCCGCTACAGCAGGGTTGAA
>CAZAYK010000020.1:0-13229 GCA_964489415.1 uncultured Dehalococcoidaceae bacterium
CAGCCACAACCTCACCCTCACCAATGCCCCCGATTAACACGACATGTCCTACCGATATTCCCTGCTCCTCAGCGAAGCGCTCAATACACTCAGGTACCCGATCACCCTGCTCAAGCCGCAACAGGAAAACCCGGCCTATCCTTCCCTCACCAGCCTTCATGTGATATGCCTCCTCACTTTTCTCTGCTCCATGAAAAACAAATTTAGGGCAATCCAGCCAAGTATACGCTACCAGCAACAGCCTCGGCATTGGAAAATTTAAGTGGCCCAGCCAATTTTGTCAAGCGGGGAAGCCTAGCCACCAATCCCCTCTTTACACCACGGGCGTTTTCCGGTATGATGAGAGGCCACGGCTAATATCGCCAGCTTAAGCATCAGTTCAATCCGCTGCCGTAATAAAAGACCCTTATCGAGAAGGAACATCGGTGGCCCGGCATACCTTTTACCGTATTGTTAAAAATCTTAACTCCATAGTTCCGTCAGTCTTACTGATTGTTAACTATCAATAGTTTACAATAGGGTTTAAAATAGCTATTGTGGATATTAACGCTACCGGCCCTGGGGGCTATTTCGTTGATTATGTCCGCTGTTTCAAGGTGGATGCCAAGCCCACTCAACAGGAGAAAGACCTCTATAAGGAAGTGCTGAAATCGATGGAAGCCAGTATTGAGATGATGAAACCGGGCAACACCACCCGGGATGTCGCTGAGAAATTCCCGGTATATGACGATGACAAGTACGGCACGGTAACCCTGCAGCAGTTTGCCCATAGCATTGGACTATCCCCGTATGAGGGGATGTGGGTATCCCGCTCTTACTCACTGGATCACCCCGTTGAGATTAAGGCCAATATGACCTTTGCTGTGGAGACCTTGGCCGGACACCCCGGGCTTACCCAGACCTGCCGCCTGGAGGATGACATTGTGGTCACCCCGGAGGGCCCGGTGCGCCTGACCCAGATGTCCTTTGAAGCCGATTTTTTACAATAAGTAACGAGAAGGGTAGAGAGTTATATGGCATACAAGGTGGTATTGACTTATGATGTCGGCCCTACCGATAATGAAGAAAGGGCGCTAAGTGAAGTGGGGGCGGAGCTAGTCAAGGCCTACTGGACGACCGAGGACGAGCTGGTTAGAGTCTGCAGTGACCCGGATGTGGTTGCCCTGCTGATTGGCCCCAATGCCCAGATTACCCGGCGCGTGATTGAGGCTATGCCCAATCTAAAGATACTCAGCCGGCTGGGGATCGGGATTAACAATATTGACGTCGCCGCCGCCACCGCCCGGGGTATCCCCGTTTCCGTGGTGCCGGACTACTGCATTAGCGAAGTGGCTGACCACGCCCTGGCGTTCATCCTGGCTTTTGCCCGCCGAATTATCCCGCTGAGCCAGGCGGTTAAGGCGGGGCTGTGGACCCGGGAAAGGTCAGAGATCCCCCGGGTGCGTACCCCGATGTCCCGGCTGAGCCAGCTAACCCTGGGGATTGTTGGTGCCGGGCGGATCGGCAGCGCCCTAGCCACCAGGGCTAGCGCCTTGGGGATGAGGGTCATCGTCTATGATCCCTACCTAGCTAAAGAAGCCGCCGCCAAGCTTGCCGTGGAGCTGGTTGACTTTGACCGGCTGCTGGCTGAATCTGACTTCATTTCCCTCCACGCCCCGCTGACCCCGGAAACAGCCCACATGTTCACCCTTGATGCGTTCCGCAAGATGAAGCCCACTGCCTATCTGATCAACAATGCCCGCGGTGGCCTTGTTGATGAAAACGCTCTCTATACCGCCCTCAGCGAGGGCTACATTGCCGGCGCCGGGCTCGATGTCACTGACCCGGAGCCACCCCGGGCAGATAATCCCCTGCTGAAGCTGGATAATGTCCTGATTACCGGTCACTCCTCATGGTATTCCGAGGAAGCCGTCGCTGAGCTCCGCAAGAAGAGTGTGGCGGCAGTAGTGACCGTGCTCAAGGGGGGCTGGCCGCCGACACTGGCTAACCCCGAGGTCAAGCAAGCCCGCCGATAACCATCAGGGAAAATGGGGGGTCAATGAAGGCAGCGGTAATGCATGATATAAATAACATCGCCATTGAGGAGGTGCCGACGCCGTCTCCCCAACGGGGGGAGCTACTGGTAAGGATCAAGGCCACCCGGGTCTGTGGGACTGACATCAGCATGCACCGCGGTCACCACCCCGGGGCCTTTTCGCCCCGCATTCTGGGCCACGAATGCGCCGGGGAGGTAGCCGAGGTGGGCGAGGGGGTCTCCGGCTTTAAGCCCGGGGACAGGGTGGGCATTGACCCCCTCATCTACTGCGGCCGGTGCTTCTTTTGCCGTATGGGAAGGAACAACCTCTGTGAGAATGGTGGCCTGATGGGCCGGGAAACTAACGGCTCCTTCGCCGAATATGCCATTATCACCCCCGAGCGGGCGGTGAAGATACCGGACACTATGGCTTTCGATGTGGCTAGCTATATGGATGCCGTGGGCTCAGTATATCACTCACATTGCCGCTCACAACTGCTCCGGCCGGGGGCCAGCGTGGTGGTATTGGGTCTGGGGAGTATCGGCATGCTCCACATCCAGCTAGCCAAACTGGCCGGGGCCAGCCCGGTTATCGGGGTCTCCCGAAGCCAGTGGAAGCTGGACTGGGCGCTACAGTTCGGCGCTGACATAGCCATTAACGCCGCGGAGGAGGATGCGGTTAAGGCACTCCTCAGGCTTACCCCTCATCACGGCGCCGATGTGGTCATCGAAGCTGCCGGCGTCCCGGAAACAATCCGGCAAAGCTATGAGATGGTGAGGCCGGGCGGGGAAATAATCCAGTATGGCATCGGGGCAGCCCCGGTGGACAACCTCAATGTCTTTCTGCAGTATTATAAAGAGACAACCACCTATGGTGTCCGGGCACTGCCCCACAATGACTTTAGCCTATCGGCTAAGTTTCTCCACGATGAGACGGTCAAGATAGCACCACTGATAACCCATCGCTTCCCCCTGGAGCAAACGGCTGAGGGACTGGAACTAGCCGAGAGACCATCGGGAAGGGTGCTGGGCGTGGTCATCACCAGTTCGGCATAAATCCCCGCCCCACTGCCATTAATGTTGGGGGGAAGAGCCTAGATTAAACACAGATAGAGGAGGTTTACGGCTAATGACGGTGAAAAAGGAACCGTGGCATACCGAAAACTGGTTTGTCAGCCCGTGGAATTACCTGCCCGAGGTAACCCGGGACTTCACCCCCCCCAAACAGGTGAAAATTCATGACATAACCCTGCGCGATGGTGAGCAGCAAGCGGGGATTGTCCTCACCAAGGACGATAAGATACGCATTGCTGAAAAGCTGGCTGAGGTAGGGGTTCACCGCATCGAGGCGGGTATGCCGGCGACATCACCCGCCGATGAGGCAGCCATCCGGGAAATTGTCAAACGCAACCTGGGCCCGGAGATATTCTGTTTCTCCCGCTGCATGGTGGATGACGTCAAACGAGCGGCTGATTGTGGTGTTGATGGCGTCGTCATGGAAATCCCCGCCAGCGAGCACCTCATTGAATTAGCCTACCAGTGGCCCCTGGAGAGGGTTATTGACCTGTCCATCAGGGCAACCACCGCGGCTAAGGAGATGGGTCTCTACACGGTTTACTTTACCATTGACGCCACCCGTGCCGATATGGGCTGGTTTCTCAACCTCATCGAAAGGGTGGCCACCGAGGGTCATATGGACGCCTTCACCCTGGTGGATACCTTCGGGGTGCTCTCCCCCCATGGTGCCAGCTACTTTACCAAAAAGGTGAAGGAAAGGATAAACAAGCCGCTGGAAATCCATTTTCATGCTGACTTCGGCCTATCAGTGGCCAATACCATAGCGGCAGTGCTGGCGGGGGCGGAGGTAATCCACTCCACTGTTACCGGGATTGGGGAGCGGGCGGGTAATACGCCCATGGAAGAGACGGTGCTCGCCCTGCTGACCCTATACGGCATCGATGTCGGCATCAAGTATCCAAAACTCAATGAACTCTCCGCGCTGGTCCGGAGGCTCACCGGCACCCAGATACCGGCTAACCGACCGTTCATTGGTGATACGGCTTATGACATTGAATCGGGTATCCTCGCCACCTGGTATAAGAATGCCTATCACCGGGAGCCCACCGAGCTGTTCCCGGTCCACCCCGCCTTTGTCGGCCACCGCCCTCCCCAGATACTAATGGGTAAGTACAGCGGGATGGATAATGTTGCCCTCTGGGCAGAGAAACTGGGTATCAAGCTTGACCGGGAGGAAGCCCTCGAGGTTCTGAAACGGGTTAAGGCCCAGTCACATGACCTCAAACGGGTGCTTACCGAGGATGAGTTCCGCAAAATTGCCGAAAGCGTGAAAATGGCCAGAGAAGGCAGCTAGCCATGCTGGAAACGCTGTTGCCCTGGGGCACGCTGACCCCAGGGATAATCCCCAGGTACACTTTGAGGATGCCATCCGGGCCGGACAGGGATTGTGCAATCAAAAACTGGTGAGAACCTGACTAACCAAGATTGTTGAACTTACCGAGGAAATGGATAGCTGGGGGATACTTCGGCGGGCATTACCGCAGTGATTACCCCACCCAGGATGATAACCACTGGCTAAAGAACATCATACTGAAAAGGGAATCAGATGGCACCATATCTGTCCGCACCGAGCCGCCGGTGACCGAAGATTAGCTGCTTTAATTCCCCCGCTTTGTTGCTGGCTTCTGACGCCTCCCACTATATTACCGGACACACCATCCCCGGGGACGGCGGGGGCCTAGCCTAAACCCTCCACCCACCGAGCCACTTCCTAACCGTGCTATAATGTATCTGTAACCGGGGACGGAGATATCCGCCATGGATAGTAAAAGCCTGGAAATGCTTGAGTTTCCCGTGATACGGCAGATGCTGGCCGGTTTCACCTCGTTTCCCGTAAGCCACGAGCTGGCGGCAAGCCTCCAGCCGCTAGGTGATTACGAGCAGATATCCCTATTGCTCGCCCAGTCTGCCGAGGCACGCCGTCTCCTTTCCCTGGATCCCGGCTTTTCCCTCGGGAATGTCTATGACATCCGCGAACTTGCCCGGATGGCATCACTGGGCAAAATCCTGGAGCCAAGCAACCTCCTCGAAATCCAGCAGACCCTGGCATCCATTCACCACCTGCGCCGCAACCTGAGCCAACTATCTGACCAGTTCCCCCTACTGTGGAATATTGCCCGTGGTCTGGCCGAACTTCACCATATCGAGAAGGATATTGCTAGTTGCCTGGGGCCCACCGGCGAGGTACTGGATACAGCCTCGCCCAGCTTGGCTCATATCCGGCAGCAACTCACCGAGCTGCGCGGACAGCTGCTGGAACGCCTACAAGCCATCATCAGGTCCCCCAAGGGACGCCGGATACTACAGGAGGACATCATTACGGAACGGGAAGGCCGCTACGTTATCCTGGTCAAGATGGAGTGCCGCCATGAAATAAAGGGCATCATTCACGACATATCCAACAGCGGAGAAACCGTTTTTATGGAACCCTCAGTGACCGTAGGGATGGGCAACGCCATCCGGGAGCTGGCTATTGAGGAAAGGCACGAGGTGGAGCGGATACTGGGCAAGCTCAGCGCCGAGGTGGGGGCTTACTATCCCCAAATTGAGCACAGTATCGCTTTGCTCGCTGAGCTAGACCTGGCACTGGCCAAGGCCCGCTACGCCCAAAAGGCAACAGCCACCGAACCGGTTATTACCACTTTTGACAAAAACAAGAAAGGGTCGGGTGATGAACCCACCGTGCTCAGACTCGTTGACGCCCGCCACCCGTTGCTCGGGGAAAGAGCCGTACCCCTTTCCGTGGAGATCGGGCGGGATTTCTCCGTCCTGGTGATTACCGGCCCCAATACCGGCGGTAAAACGGTAGCCCTGAAAACAATCGGACTGCTCAGCGTGATGGCGCAGGCGGGCATCCCCATCCCCGCCTCGCCGCAAAGCAGTATCCCCGTGTTTGATGGCATCTTTGCCGATATTGGTGATGAACAGAGCATTGAGCAGACACTGTCCACCTTCAGCTGGCACATGGGCAATATTATCCGCATCATCAACCAGGCCACGGAAAAGAGCCTGGTACTCCTCGATGAATTAGGCACCAGCACTGACCCTGCTGAGGGTTCGGCTCTGGCCCGGGCTATCCTGCGTTACTTCCTATCGAGGGGGACGATGACCGTAGCCACCACCCACTATAGCGACCTCAAGGCGTTTGCCCACACCATCCCCGGACTGCAAAACGCCTCACTCGACTTTGACCCGGTAACCCTGACCCCCACCTATCACCTGACCGTAGGCATCCCCGGGGGCAGCAATGCCCTGGCCACGGCATCGCGGCTGGGCTTGCCCCCCGGGATTATCACCGATGCCAAAGGCATGCTGGCCGAAGGCAGTGAGGAGCTGGAGACCTTGCTGGCTAATTTAATGGCCGAAAAACAGAGACTTAAGCTGCTTAACCAGGAACTGGCCAGAGAAAGAGACCAGCTAGAGCAACAAAACACCGCGCTGGAAAGGGAGCGAAACCGGCTCAAAGCCGAGGAGCGAAAAATAATTCAAGAGGTGCGGGACAGGGTAGTCCACGAGGCCACCGAACTGCACAAAGCAATCCGCCAGACACTAGCCGAGCTACGCAAGGAAAAATCCCGGGAGAGGGTGGAGCAGGCCAAAAGGGTTATGGCCTCCCTACATGAGCAATTAAGCAGCCAAGCCTGGCAAACCGGGGGGGAGGGTAAAACTAAACAGGAAAGAGGGGATGACCGCATTAACATTGGTGATACGGTATGGCTAACTGAGGTAGGTCTGCCCGCCACCGTGCTCTCCGTCTCCGAACCAACAAACCAGGTCGAGGTCCAGGCAGGAAGAACGAAGCTGAGGCTTGGCCGGGAAAGTGTCGCCAAAATAGCCCCCTCCCCAGATAGCATCACCCCAGCGGGGGCTGAGGTAACAAAGTCAATGGGGGGGCGGATGGTCTCCCCGGAGCTTGACCTGCGCGGCAAGCGGGCTGATGAGGTAGAGCCGGTGGTGGACCGCTACCTCAATGATGCCGTTCGGGCAAATCTAGGTGAAGCCCGCATTATCCACGGCATTGGCACCGGTACGGTACGCAAGATAGTTCGCCAATTTATCGCCTCCCATCCCCTGGTCAAATCCTTCCGTTCCGGCGGGCAGGGTGAAGGTGGCGAGGGGGTAACCATTGTCACCCTATAACTAACCACCCACTATAAGCGGCCAATCGGCTAAGAAGGCTATACCATGCTGCTATCAAGGCGGTTCTCACTAACCAGGGAAAAGATGCTCGCCTTCCTTGACGAACTGGAAGCAAATTCCGGCGGTGCCGCCCGGTCATGTTATATATCTCCGGGCACATCCCCCGAGGAAACAGAAACCCGGCTCACCGCAGCGCTGGGGCAGGGAGAGATACCTGCCGAGCTTGCTGAAGCGGCGAAGAATTCCCCCACCGGCTCCGTCTTCTTCTCCAGCCGGGAACGGGGCTACCTCATCCTCCCCCCTTTCCCAATACGGGAAACCACCACTACGGCCGGCTTTTCCGTCTCGCCGCTGCGCTCCCTGCTGGAGCATGACTTCCGGATTGCCCTGGTGCTAATCCGCTTGGGCGCCTATGCCATCGGCATTTGCCACGGCGAAAAACTGGTCACCAGTAAGGCCGGCACTGGTCTCATCCACGGACGCCATAAAAAGGGGGGTTCCTCACAGCCGCGCTTCCAGAGACACCGGGACAAGCAAATAGAGTCCTTCCTCAGCCGGGTTTGCCGCCACGCCCGGGATCATCTTGAACCACAGGCGCCGGGGCTGGACTATATAGTCTATGGGGGCGCCCGGACAACAATCCTCTCCCTAAAAAAACAGTGCCCCTTCCTCAACCAGTTTGACCCCCGCCGGTTACCGCCACTACTTGATATTCCTGACCCACGCCAGAAAGTGCTGGAAACGGCGGTAAGCCGCGTCTGGTCAAGCCGGGTGATGGAATGGCAACCTTTTACTACCGAGTAACAAATATGATAACCTAGTCACATAGCAACCACGCCAACAACGATAATTTGGTCATAGGGGGCAAGACAATGATTAATCCGGCAAAACTGCGGCTGACAACCCTAGTGGAAAATACCGCCCTTAAGCGGGGATTGCGGGCAGAGTGGGGGCTCTGTGTTCTGGTTGAGGCTGACGGCTTAAATATACTGATGGATTGCGGAGCCAGCACCCACGCAGTAACCCACAATGCCCAGGTCTTGGGCATAAACCTCGCCACTGTGGATGTTATGGTGCTTAGCCACGGTCATTATGACCATACCGGTGGCCTGCCCGCAGTATTATCGGCAATAGATAAAGAGATAGAGATAATCGCCCACCCGGCAGTCTGGGGGCCCAAGTACGTGAAAAGCCGCCATACCGGAAAATATAGCTTTTGCGGCATCCCCTACCGGGCGGAGGAACTGGAGCGATTAGGCGCCCGGTTTACCCTGACACCACAACCCACCTGGCTTAACCAGGACATCGTGGTCAGCGGTGAAGAACCAATGACCACGGACTTTGAAGCCATAGACGATATTCTCTACCACCGAGAGGGCAATCAATTCACCCCTGACCCGCTAGCTGATGACCAGTCCCTCTACATCAAGACAGAGCTGGGGCTGGTCATTGTCTTGGGTTGCGCGCATCGGGGGATAATCAATATCATCCACCATGCCCAGAGGCTTACCGGAATGGAACACGTTTATCTGGTGGTGGGGGGAACCCATCTGTTCACGGCATCCCCGCAGCAGCTTACCCGGACAGTGGCCGCATTAAGGGATATCGGCGTGGACAAACTCGGCGTTTCTCACTGCACCGGGATGAAGCCATCAGCCCTGCTGGCTGGTGAATTCGGCGATAATTTTCTCTTCAATAACACCGGAACCGTAATCCAATTCCCAGTATAACGGGCAGAGGCAGGAAGGAGATTAAGGATGGCCATCGCTGACCAGGTTCGCCAGGGCATTGAGCAAGGGTCACTAATCCGGAGGATGTTTGAGGAAGGCACCGCCCTAAAACAGCGTTATGGTGCCGGGAATGTCTTTGACCTTTCTCTGGGCAACCCGGTAATGGAGCCTCCCCCCGAGTTTCACCAGGAACTGAAGAGGCTAGCCGACCACCCCATCCCCGGCATGCACCGGTATATGCCCAATGCCGGCTACCCCGAGACCAGAGCCGCCGTGGCCGAGCAGCTCTCCCGGGAAACCGGCCTCAAGCTTACCCTAAATCACGTGATTATGACCTGTGGGGCGGCTGGAGCCCTAAATGTCGCCCTGAAAACAATACTCAACCCGGGGGATGAGGTTATCCTCTTTGCCCCTTACTTCGTTGAGTACCGCTTTTATGTCGCCAACCATGGTGGCCTAACCACGATACTACCCACTGATGAGCAGTTCCTCCCCCAACTGGATAAGCTAGAAGCCGCCATCAGCGCCAAGACCAAAGCCATAATCATCAACTCCCCCAATAACCCCACCGGGGTTGTCTATCCCGCCGACCTGTTGCATAGGCTCGGGGAGATACTGCGCCACAAGGAGGCCCAGTACGGCACCGAGATCTTCCTCATCAGCGACGAGCCCTATCGCCGGATTATCTTTGATGGCCGGCAGTACCCGTCACCACTGCACTATCACCCCCGAAGCATTATCGCCACCTCCCACTCCAAGGATCTGGCCCTTCCCGGTGAGCGTATCGGCTACCTGGTGATAAACCCGGAATATGAGCAGCAGGAGGAGATGGTGGACGGCTTTATCCTGTGCAACCGTATTCTGGGCTACGTCAATGCGCCTGCCCTGATGCAGCACATCGTGCGCCATTTGCAGTCGGTAACTGTCTCGGTGGCTGAGTACCAGCAGAAGCGGGATTTCCTATATGACCACCTCACCAGGATGGGATATTCCGTAGTCAAGCCCCAGGGGGCATTCTATATGTTCCCCCAGGCACCGCAGGGGGATGACCTGGCCTTCGTGAACGAACTGAAGCGGTGGAGGGTGCTCGTGGTGCCCGGTAGCGGCTTCGGCACACCGGGATACTTCCGGATATCATATTGCGTCGATGACGGGACGCTGGAAGGCGCCCTGGCTGGTCTGGAAAGGGCAGCCCAAAAATTCATCCCCTGAGGTGAAGCTGGTCCTAGCCAGTGCGATATAGTATCCTTATTCCCGGGACGAAAAATGCCTGTCATCACCAACATCAATCTCAGTTTAAAGCTAAATCAGGTGCTGCGCCGGCAGGGGATAGCAAACAAGCCCGGCCCCCCACCCCAAGTAAAAAGCCTGATTAGGGAACTGCTTAGCGCTGTGAGAAATGACCATTTATTAAAGCCGTCTATTGCCTATGATATCTATTCAATAATTGACATCGGCGAGGGTGGGGTTCACCTGGAGGGTAATTTCGCCCTGCACGGCTCGATATTTCTCAGGGTGCTACCCCAAGCCAAACAGCTTGGGGTAGCCGTTG
The DNA here is from genome assembly GCA_964489415.1 of uncultured Dehalococcoidaceae bacterium. GTDB lineage: Bacteria > Chloroflexota > Dehalococcoidia > Dehalococcoidales > RBG-16-60-22 > CAZAYK01. The sequence goes on from CAZAYK010000020.1 coordinate 10,514, forward strand.
GCACCATTGGTGCTGAGCTGGAGATGAGGGTGACCGAGGACTTCAACAGGAAGCAGTCTCTGCGGGGGACACTCCTTGACGGCATCGGCAGCGCGGCGGTGGACCGGCTCAGCGAAGAGGTCTGCCGGCTGATGAGAGACGAGGCATCATCCCGCGGCTACCAGAGCAGCAGCCCGGTCAACCCAGGCATGCCCGGCTTCCCCGTTTCAGAGCAAGGGCAACTGCTGGCACTGGTGCCCGCTGAGGAAATTGGCGTGCGGCTGACCAGCTCCGGAATGATGGTTCCCCGCAAGTCCATCTCCGTGGTCATCGGCCTGGGGCTGCAGATGCCCACCTGGACACAGGCTGAAGTCTGTGCCCGCTGCCACCTCAGTAAAACCTGCCCCTACCGAGCAGGCACAAACTGACCCAGAGAATAGCCTATAGCTGGTAAAGAGCATGACCACCTACACGATTGATTTTGAGCCACTGGGCCGGAGGGGACAATGCCAGGATAAGGAATCCCTCCTCGACTGTGCCCGTAGCTGTGGTGCCGGGATCAGCAGTGTCTGCGGGGGGCAGGGGATATGCGGCTCGTGCCGGGTAAGGATTATCCGCGGTGCCGTCTCCCCACCCACCCCCCGTGAGCGGGAGACATTCTCCCCGCAACAACTGGGGGATGGCTGGCGCCTCGCCTGCCAGACCTACCCCCGCGGTAATTGCCAGGTGACGCTACCTGCCGAGTCCATGACCACCCCGCAACGGACCCAGGTGGAAGGACTACTAACTGCCGTTGCCCCGGAGCCACCGGTTCAAGCCTGCCACCTAAAACTAACCCCCCCTTCCCCCTCTGACCTGCACGCTGATGCCGACCGCCTCCTGGCGGCACTAAGCCAGCAACACAGATTACGCTGCCGGCAGGTCGATATTGATACCCTCCGCACCCTGCCGGCTCAGCTCAGGGCCTGGAACTGGGAGTGCCAGGCCACCGTCCGCAATGGTGAGGTCATTGCCCTGGCCCCCTGGCCCAGCCGCCAGCTGGGTCTGGCTATAGACCTGGGTACCACCAAGATTGCCGGCTACCTCGTTGATCTGAGTGATGGCCGCACCCTGGCCGCGAAGGGGACAATGAACCCCCAGATAAGTTATGGTGAGGATATCATCAGCCGGATTAACCGCAGTATCAATTCACCAGAAGACGGTATTAAGCTGCAAAAGATGGCTGCTGACGCTATTAACCACCTGGCTGATGAACTCTGCGCTACGGTTAACACCACTACCGGGGAAATTGTGGAGGTAGTGGTTGTCGGCAATACCGCCATGCACCATCTCTTCCTCGGTTTGCCGCTAAGCCAACTGGGGCGCGCCCCCTATGTCCCGGCGGCAAGCCGGGCTCTGGATATTAAGGCCCGTGAACTGAACCTACACGTTGCCCAAGGTGCCTTTATCCACCTGCTGCCCAATATTGCCGGCTTTGTCGGTGCCGACCATACCGCGATGCTCCTTGCCACCGAAGATATCTGGCAGACCGGGGGGCTAACCCTGGCTCTGGACATCGGCACCAATACCGAGGTTTCCCTGATAAATAACGGGAAGATAACCACCGTCTCCTGTGCCTCCGGGCCCGCCTTCGAGGGTGGCCATATCACCGATGGTATGCGTGCCGCCACCGGCGCCATGGAACGCCTGCGCATCACCGGTGATAGCCTCCACTACCAGACCATTGATGACGCACCACCGGTGGGCATTTGCGGGTCAGGCATAGTTGATGCCGTGGCTCAGCTCTATCTGGCGGGGATTATTGACGAAGGGGGACGGCTGCAGGATGGCCACCCCCGCGTTCACACCCGCCGCCAGCGCCGTGAATTCTGGCTGGTCAGCCCGGAGGAACGAGGTGGCCTGCCCCCCATTGTCATCACCCAGCAGGATATACGGGAATTACAGCTGGCCAAAGCAGCCATCCGCACCGGCATTGAACTGCTCCTGAAGACAAATGGTGGCACTGAGGAGCAGCTAAGACAGGTGATAATTGCCGGAGCCTTTGGTAGCTACCTCGACATAACCAGCGCAATAGCCATCGGGATGCTGCCGGCACTGCCGCTGGACTGCTTCCGCCAAGTAGGTAATGCTGCCGGGGCGGGAGCCCGGCGGGCACTGCTTTCCCTCAGCCAGCGGGCCCAGGCACAGGCAATCGCCTCCCGGGTGCACTACCTGGAATTAGCCAGCGCCCCCGATTTTATGCCCACCTTCATCACGGCAAGCTACCTGGGTAAGTATCGAATCAGGAATGGTAAACGGGAGGAAATTACCTAATGGAAACCAAGATATCCAGCGCTAACCAAGAAGTGATAATCGGTGATAACCGGCCTACCGTGCTTATCGGGGAACGCATTAATCCTACCGGCAAGAAGAAGTTGGCTGAAGCGCTACACTCTGGTAATCTGGACATGGTTCGCGGCCTGGCCCTAGCCCAGGCCCAGGCCGGTGCCGATATTCTGGATGTAAACGTCAGCACACCCGGGGTTGACGAGGTAAAACTATTACCCCAGGCGGTAAAGGCAGTGATGGACACCATAGACCTGCCCCTATGCATTGACACCGCCAACGCCCAGGCCCTGGAAGCCGCGCTCAGGGTATACCGGGGCAAGGCACTGGTTAACTCCGTCACTGGAGAAGAGAGTTCCCTGGCCACCGTTCTACCCTTAGTGAAACAATATGGTACCGCCGTCATTGCCCT
>CAZAYK010000021.1:0-13109 GCA_964489415.1 uncultured Dehalococcoidaceae bacterium
ATAACTCGGGGGGGAATTAATGGGGATTTGTACGGGAGGGCAAGGCTTGATTGGGCGGGGGGTCAAGGGGGGGCGTAAATCGGGTTGGGGGGAAAGGGTAGGGTTAAGGATGTGCTCTGTTCCCAGAAATACCTGATCAGTCCTCTAATAATAGCCATCACCTCACAATGTCAAAGGCTCTGTAAACTATAAGGTGGTTTTGCTGATTTGTCAAGTTAGTTGGGGGTGCGGCCACCAGCGTTATCCCTCATCCAATTGGCTGGGGAAGGAGGACATGGCAAAAAGGGGCCACCAGCGGTGGCCCCTTTTTGAGTTTATGAAGCTAGGCCTTGCCGATGCGGAATACCTTGGTCCCGCATATGGGGCATTCGCCCTGAGTTGCCGGGCGGCCATTCTTCATCGTAATTGATCTTGCGTTCTTTACTTCTACCTTCTTCCGGCACTTAACACAGTATGCCTGCATGTTCACCTCCTCGGTAAGCGTTTAGCTTAAGATAGCACATTGTCTGGTGCAGGTCAATAGTTTTTGGTAAAACTGAGCCGAAAAATCATAATTTTACAAGTGGAAGAGCCTAGCGGCATTGGTGGTGGTTATTTCGGCAATTTGGGCTTCACTCATGCCTTTTAGCTGGGCTACCCACCTCAAGCTTTTACTGATATCAGCCGGTCGGGATTGATACTCAGCCTGGCTGCCTCGCCGGTAGGTTACCGGTGAGTCTGTTTCCAGGAGCAGCCGGTCTAGAGGGGTTTCCTTTATGGCTCGCCGGTGCTCTTCATGGTATTCGGCAGCGGGGGTTGCCGAGAGGAAGTAACCCTGGGTGATGATGTCTCTCAATACGCTGGATGTCCCGGTGTACCAGTGAAACACTGCCTTGTCCAGTTGGGCTTCGGTAACCAAGGTGAGTGCATCACGCCAGGCATAGCGGGAGTGGATGATGGCGGGCTTATTATGTGTCTTGGCTATCTTCAGTAGCTCCTTGAGGACGATCTTCTGCAAATCCTTTTCGGCTAGTGTTCTCACCCGCTTATGGTAGTCCAGCCCCACCTCCCCGATGGCCACTGCCCGGTCGATACTAGTCTCAATCAGTTCTAAGCAGGGGTCTATTTCAGCCGCTTTTATTTGTGCCGGATGCAAGCCTAGTGCCGGGTAGACGAAGTTCGGGTAGCGCTGGGCAAGGTGGAGGACTTTCTGATTGGACTCATAGTCAGAGCCCACGGCAATGATGGCGATAACATTAGCTGCCTTGGCCTCAGCCAAGGCAGCGTCAAGGTCAGCTATTTCTTCGAGGTGGGCGTGGGTGTCAATTAGCGGCCTCATCAGCATATTACCCTGGTCAGAAGGGTTCCAACTAACCTAAATATAGCATAACCACCGGTTTGACCACCACTAGCCAGTTGCGTATCATTAGAAAACGGCTTGGTTGAGAGGTGCCCTCTCAAGATTCGCCTCAGGGGGAAATCGAGTAGGTGAAAGCGATTGTTAGCCGGGAGCTGGCAGCAGTAATCGCGGTTATGGGGCTGGGCACCATTGCCATGAGCATCCTGCAGCCCATTCTGCCCCTTTACCTGACCTCCATCGGCGTTGAGCCGGTTGTATTGGGCTTGATGCTTTCGGTGGGTATGGTGGGGATGCTGGCTGGTGAGGGTTACTGGGGGTGGGTGGCGGACAGAATAGGGCTGAAGATTCCCCTGGGGGTGGGGACCTTTGTTTGTGCAGTGGTGGTAATTGGCTTTGTCTTGACCCAGCAGATTGCGGCTATTTTCCTCATTTTCTTTGTCTGGGGGGTGGCTCGTTCTGCACTGCCTCCGGTAGGGCGGGGCTACATTGGGGCTACGGTGCCTCTATTACGAAAGGCGACCTTCATGGCGGCCTACTTTGCCATTATTGCTGCCTCCCGGAGCCTGGGGGCTCTGATGAGCGGCTTTGTGGTGGATGCCTGGGGATACTACCATGCCTTCTTCATCTCCGGTGGGATTGCTGTTGTGGGCGGGGTGGTGATGATGGTGGGCTTAAGGCAAATCCGGCTGGTGAAGACCAAACCGCCGGCTTCCCCTTCCCGGCGTGGGGAGGCTTCCTCCTGGGACGGGCCGGGTCTTTACCGCACCATCGCCGGGCAGTGCCTATTAGCTGCCCTCCTCTTTCTGGGGCTGGGGATTTCCATTGCCTTCCTGCCCCTGCTGGCTAGCCAGGTGATCGGGGTGGGTGCTACCGAGGTGGGCATTCTGTTTACTGTCGGGGGCTTTGTCTCCATGGTGGTGGGGGTGCCCATGGGGATGCTCGCTGACCGGAAGGGGAAAAGGGTGTTGATGATATTGGGTCTGGTGGTTTTTGCGGGGAGTATGGCGGGGCAGGCGTTTGCCCCCAGTTATTTCTGGCTTGTCCTGTTTGTCATTGTCCGCAGCATCGGCATGGCGATGTTTAGCCCGGCGGCAGTAGCCTTGCTCTCGGATACGATACCCTCTCGGCGGCAAAATACGGCTATGGGGATTTATGGGGTATCTGAGGATGTGGGGGTTATTGTTGGGTCGGCGCTGGGGGGATTTGTCTGGAGCGCCTGGGGGCCGCAGTTAACCTTTTTGATGGGCACCGTGGCTGCCGGTCTGGGCGCAGTGATATGCCTGGCTTGGATAGGGAAGGAGCCCATTCCGGGGAGGGGAGGTTACGGGGGTGTGGGATAGAAGGTTTGGCCGGCTTTATCCCTTGATTACCCCCAGGGGCCTGGTGCGGGCGACTATTCGGGAGATACCGGCTCCGTGAGTAACCTCGACCACTGAGGTAACGTCTTTGTAGGCCTCGGAGGCTTCCTCAGCCAGCCCGGAGAGGCTTTCAGCACGTACCGTGATGCCCCGTGCCTCCAGAGCGGCGAGCACGTCTCTACCGTGGCGGTGCCTTTTGGCCGCAGCTCGGCTCTGCACCCTGCCCGCACCGTGGCAGGTGGAGCCAAAGGTCTCCCGCATCGCCTGCTCCGTTCCCACCAGCAGATAAGACAGGCGCCCCATGTCTCCGGGGATAAGAACCGGCTGTCCGATCGAGGAGTACTGGCGGGGTACATCGGGGTGACCGGGGGGGAAGGCTCGGGTAGCCCCCTTGCGATGTACGCAAAGCAGCTCCTTGTGGCCGTCTCGGTCGTGCTCTTCTATCTTGGCTATGTTGTGAGTGACGTCATAGATAAGTTCCAGACCGGCATCTTTCTCAGTTATGTTCATAACCCGGCAGAAGGATTCCCGCACCCAATGGGTAATGCACTGGCGGTTGGCCCAGGCATAGTTGGCGGCACAGCGCATCGCTGCTAGATAGGCCTGACCCTCCGGCGATTTTACCGGACTGCAGGCGAGCTGGCGGTCAGGTACCTCAATGCCATATTTCTGCATTGCCCTGACCATCTCCTTGATATAATCATCAGCGGTCTGATGCCCCAAGCCGCGGGAGCCGCAATGAATGAGCAGCATTACCTGACCCACTTCATCGACACCCATGACCGTGGCGATGTCGGGCTCGTATATCTGGTCAACAATGGCGACCTCGAGGAAATGGTTACCTGAACCCAGTGTGCCCAGCTGGGGTATGCCGCGTTCCTTGGCCCGGTTGCTCACCTTAGCCGGGTCAGCACCGGCCATTTCCCCCCTCTCCTCGGTGGTGTCTAGGTCCTCAGGGCGGCCATAACCATTCTCCACTGCCCAGCGTGAACCCTGGCTCAGTACCTTGTCCATTTCCTTGTAGTTAAGCCTTATCTTGCCCTTGGAGCCTACCCCGCAGGGGACATTGCGATACAGGTCATCCACCAGTTCCCTTATCTTGGGCTGGACTTCATCCTGGGTGAGATTGGTCCGCAGGATGCGAACCCCGCAGTTAATGTCAAAGCCGACCCCTCCCGGCGAGATAACCCCGTCATCCATCCTCATGGCGGCGACCCCGCCGATGGCAAACCCGTATCCCCAGTGAATGTCCGGCATAGCTAGAGAATAGCCCACGATGCCGGGCAGGAAAGCCACATTAGCCACTTGCTCCGGAGCCTGCTCCTCAAGAATGTGCTCCATCATTTTCTCGGTGGCGTAGATTAACCCCGGCACGCGCATGCCTGCCTTATAGCTTTGGGGTATTTGCCAGCGATATTCGTCTATTTTGTTTAGTGGCCCTTGCCATCTCCCCATAGCCTCACCCCCCTAAATGTCAAAGATAACCTGCACCTGGTTTTTCTTCTCATCCACCTTAAGCATATGATAGGTGGCTGACTTGACTTCCGTCTTCAGGTGATGGCGAGACGGGTCATATTTCTCGCCGTGGCACACTGCCTTTAGCTGATTCCCCCTAAATTCTATCATATCGAACCTCTTGAAGATAAGCGAATCAACGTCAAAGAAGTAGATCAGTTGGTTGAGCCACTCGAAGAGTAATGCCTCAGGGCTGTCCTCGGTAATCTCCACCTGGCGAGACTCGGTTTCCCTCACCGCACCTAGCTCAGCAATTATGGAGAACAGGCCATAAGCGGCATTGGCAAACGCCTCAGCCAGATTGGTGCCATAGGCTACCAGCCCAACGTCAGCGGTATGCTCTATTAGCCGAAATTTTTTCCCCTGGGACATGCTGTATAATGTTGCCTCGGTATTATGCCCGGCGCCGTAGCAAAAAGACCGGATATTCCTCATCTGTGAATATCCAGCCTTTTTGGGAATTGCAGTTGGTTGAGGGATTGTTTCCTTAGCCCTTACCGATTCGGAACATCTTGGTCCCGCATACTGGGCATACACCCTGGGTTGCCGGCTTGCCATTCTTCATGGTTATGCTCTTGGCATCCTTCATTTCCCTCTTGGCGCGGCATTTAACGCAATAGGCTTGCATCAGTTATAACCTCCCTTTTTATTGTGCCTGTTTGCTTATGCAGCTTAAACCATTGTCTGTGGAAAGTCAATAGCCCAGAGAGAATTATTGGGTAAGGGGTGACGATTTCGTCATAAGCCGCTTCATCACCTCATCGCGATGCAGACCATCAATGGTGATGACCTTATTACGGCTCGCCTGACCCTTGACAATGTTTACTGAGCTTTTGCCCACCTCCAGTGCCCGGCTAAGCAGGGCAATTACTTCTTGGTTGGCTTTGCCTTTAACCGGTGGTGCCGCTACCCTTACCTGGAGAACCCCATTGGTAATGCCCAGCACCTCACTCCGGGAGGCATGGGGGCGGACATGCACCTGGAGGGTGGTTATGTTATTGCTTAATGCCAATCCAGGATTCCTCTTTTTGGGTTACTGCTATCTGGGCTAATTACTCATAGCCACTGCGCCCCAGGGCAAAGGCGATGGAGGCGAGGAGCAGAATTGCCGACAATACCAGCCAGAACATCCAGGTAAATTCGGGCATGATGGGTGGGATTACCTTGGCGGCGGTAATAATCCCCATCACGGCACAGAGCCCGCCAATACCTCCGATGATTGCTGAAGCTACTCCCATAGCTTAACCCCCTTCTTATTTTGTGGCTTGAGGTATTGTATAATTATAGGCAATTAATTGGTTAATGCTACACATTGACTAATGATAGCACGAAGCCGGGAAATAATCTATATCTGGTCTATATAGGGGTGTTTAGATGACTCTGGAACAGGAAGTAGGGGAGTTATTGCGTCGTAGGGGGCTGACCCTGGGGGTGGTGGAGTCAGCCACGGGGGGTCTAATCTCTCACCGGATAACCAATGTCCCCGGCAGTTCTGATTACTACAAGGGGTCAGTTACCGCCTACAGTAATGAGATTAAGGTGATGGTGGTTGGTGTCCGGGAGGAGGCAATTAGGCAATATGGTGCGGTGAGCTATCAGGGGGCTGAGGAGATGGCTCAGGGGGGGCGGAGGGTGTTGGCGGTGGATATCTGCCTGGCGGACACGGGTATTGCCGGGCCGGGTGGGGCTACCCCGGGTAAGCCAGTAGGGCTATTCTATCTGGGCTTATCCCATCAGGGGGGAACCTACAGCCAGGAACACCGGTTTAACGGTGATCGGCAGCAGAACAAGCAGGGTGCCGCCGAAGCAGCCTTACGCTGGCTAAGGGAATACCTGTCCGGTTTGGGGTAGCTGTTCCCCCAGGCTTTCCCCCAACCCCACCCTATCCTTTCTTCCCGCCCCGTTTCATCTCAATTGGCTGGCACCCCCAAATTGCCTTTGCCGGCTATCAAGTGCTATACTGTGAGGATATTATTGACCAGATTGGGGATTTATGGGGAGACGGATTGATGGTCGTGCCTATGATGAGCTGCGGGAGGTAAGGATAACCCCCGGTTTTCAGGAGTTTGCCGAGGGTTCGGTGCTGATTGAGGTGGGGAAGACACGGGTGCTGTGTTCCGCCAGTGTTGAGGATAGGGTGCCTGCCTTTCTTAAGGGGAGTGGCACTGGCTGGATAACTGCTGAATATGCCATGCTACCCCGGGCCACGGTTACTCGCACCCCCCGTGATTCGGTAACGGGGCGGGTTGGTGGCCGCAGTCAGGAGATTCAGCGCTTCATCGGGCGCTCACTGCGGGCGGTGGCTGACCTTAGTGCCCTGGGGGAAAGGACATTAATTGTGGACTGTGATGTCTTACAAGCCGATGGCGGCACCCGGACAGCGGCGGTGACCGGTGCCTATGTGGCTTTATATCATGCCCTGCGCACCCTGTCCAATATGGGGGTAATCGCTTCCTTTCCGGTGAAGAGTGCGGTAGCGGCGACCAGCGTGGGCATCGTGCATAATGAGATGCTGCTGGATCTATGCTATGACGAGGATGTCAATGCTGCCGTTGACTTCAATGTGGTCATGACCAGCAGGGGAGAGTTCGTTGAGATTCAGGGTACCGCCGAAGGTAAGCCGTTCTCCAAAGAGACGGTTGACGCCTTGCTTGCCCTGGCGGAAAAGGGCATCAGGCAGCTGTTTCACATCCAGGAGGCCGCCCTGAAATCAGGCTAGGTACTAGGGTCTTACCTGTCCGCTGCCAAAGATAATCCACTTATAAGAAGTCAGCTCCTTTAAGCCCAGCGGGCCACGGGCATGCAGCTTCTGGGTGCTGATACCCACCTCAGCCCCCAGCCCGAACTGCCCCCCATCGGTGAATCTGGTGCTGGCGTTAACATAGACACAGGCGGCATCTACCTCGTTGAGGAAGCGCATCGCCGACTGATATTCTTCGGTGACGATGGCCTCGGAATGCCCCGAGGTGTAGCGCTGGATGTGTTCAATGGCTTCGTCTAGGGAATCAACCACCTTGATGGCGGCCACCAGTGCCAGAAACTCCTTGCCCCAGTCCTCGGCGACGGCGGGCACCAGCTTCAGGGAGGGTTCATCGTTGAGGATGGCCATCGCCCGTTCGTCGCAGTGCATCTCGACCCCGGCTTTGGCCCATTCCTGGGCAATCAGGGGCAGGTAGCTTTCGGCAATATCGGCATGCACCAGCAGGGTGTCCAGGGCGTTGCATACCGTGGGGCGCTGTACCTTGGCGTTATAGGCAATGGCTACCGCTTTATCCAGATCCGCGCTCCAGTCCACATAGGTATGGCAGACGCCGATACCACCGCTGACCACGGGCATGGTGGCATTGTCAGTGACAAAGCGGATCAGACCGGCGCCCCCCCGGGGGATAAGCAGGTCAATAGTATCACTCATCTTGAGCATATGACCGACCAGTTCGCGGTCAGTATTTTCGATGAACTGCACCGCTCCCTCGGGCATCCCGGCGCGGTGGCAGGCTTCCTGCACTACCCTGGCTAGGGCACTGTTGGAGTGGATGGCCTCTCTGCCTCCCCTGAGGATAATGGCATTGCCTGACTTCAGGCAGAGGGCGGAGATGTCAATGGTAACGTTGGGCCGGCTCTCGTAGATGGCGCCGATTACTCCCAGGGGCACTCGCTTCTTACCCAGCAGCAGGCCGTTGGGCAGGGTGCGCATATCAAATACCTCACCTACCGGGTCGGGCAGGGAGGCCACGGTGAGCACATCCTGGGCAATAGCCTCAAGTCTCGGGGTGTCCAGCATCAGACGGTCAAGCATAGCCGGGCTCATCCCGGCTGCCTCACCCTCCTTATAGTCAACCTGATTGGCCGAGAGGATTTCCTCCTTCCTGGCGAGCAGGTCATGAGCAATGTTATCTAGTGCTTGGTTTTTGATGTCGGTAGCCAGGTAAGCCAGATGGCGTGACGCCGCCTTGGCTGCTTTGCCTTTGGCTTTCAGCTCTTCCACTGCCGAGTTCATGGCTAGACTCCTTAGCTTTTTATTCCAGCGGGGTGGTGCCGGTAAAATGATAGATATAGCGGGGGGGGACACCGCTCACTGCCCGGTTCACCCTCTTCTTCAGATAGCATCTGCCTTTGCGTTTGTCCTCCAGCTCGAGGATATAGCTCTGCCCATCGCTGATGCGCTGGTAATCGGTAAGGATTAGCTCCCCCCACCAGCTGGTTGGTGATTCGCCATGGAACTGATAACTGACCTCGGCGACAAATTCTTCACCATCAACAGTATATAGTTTACCTATTGCCAATTCTCTACCCCTATTTCTAGACTACCGCGAGGTTATTGCGGTGAACCACCTCCGGCCCGTAGTCGACGCCGAGCCGGGGGGCAATCTGGCTGGACTGGGCTCCTTTGATAAGGTCAATGTCAGCCGAGCTGTAGTTGGTTATCCCACAGCCAAGGTAATTTCCGTCACTATCATAGATATCAACGATATCACCACGGTCAAATTTGCCTTCTGCCTGCTTGATGCCGGCGGGGAGCAAGCTCCGCTTCTGATTCTTCAGGGCATGGGCTGCCCCGGAGTCAACCACCAGCCTGCCCCTAGTGGCCAGGCCACAGAGCATCCAGCGTTTGCGGCTTTCCCGCTTGCTGGTGGGCAAAAACCGGGTGCCCACTGCCTCCCCGGATGCCAGGCGTATGATGATGTCGGGCTCCCTGCCGTCAGCGATGATTACGGTTGTCCCCGAGGCGGTGGCCAGCTTGGCCGCCTCTATCTTGGTTATCATGCCACCGGTGCCCAGGTTGCTGTTGGTTCTCGCCGCCATCTGTTCAATCTTGGAATCTATCCGGGCTACCTCGGGGATTAGGCGGGCACTGGGGTCACGATGCGGGTCAGCGGAATACAGCCCCGCGATATCAGAAAGAATCATGAGCAGGTCAGCGTCAATCAGGTTGGCGACCAGGGCGGAGAGGTTATCATTATCGCCAAACATGGCTCCCTGGATTTCATCGGTGGCGACCACATCATTCTCATTGACGATGCATATCACCCGGAACTCAAGCAGGGCGAGCAGGGTGTTACGGGCATTGAGGTAACCGGCACGGGCAGAAAGATCAGCCTTGGTGAGCAATGCCTGAGCCACGGTGATATTATACTGGCGGAACAGCTGCTCATAGAGATACATCAGGCGGTTCTGTCCCACCGAAGCCATTACCTGCCTGAAGGGGATATCGCGGAGCTTTCTGGTTACCCCCAGCTTGTCACGTCCCGAGGCGATGGCTCCGGAGGAAACAATGATCAGCTCCCGTCCCTGCTGATGCAGTTGGGCCACCTGGGCGACCAGCTGGGACATTATGTCCTGGTTCAGGTGGGGGGTACCGGCAGTGAGCAGGCTGGTGCCAAACTTGACTACGATACGGTGGTAGGGCGGTGCCGGTGATGTTACCTTGTCTGGGCCATTGGTCATTGCATCTTCCGCGACAATTTGTTTCATTATAGCAATCTGGGGGGAGTTGAACAAGGAGAGCGCCGTGATATATGCTGTTTGGCAGTACGATTATGAGCAGATTAAGGCAACCTCGCCGCCGTGGCTTACCGATCATCTCTATAGTTACCTTTCTCGGCTTTCTGGATACCCACCTGCTGATACCGGTGATGGCTCTGTATGCCGCCGAGCTTGGCGCCAGTGTTGGTATCATCGGGCTCATCATCGGCCTCTATTCACTGACCAATACCCCGGCCAATATCCTCTTCGGGCGGCTGATTGACCGCATTGGCTATAAGGTTCCCTTAATTGCCGGTCTGGCTGGCGATGCGGTGAGCATGTTTCTCTATTCGGTTTGCCGGCTGCCGTTTCACCTGGCTCTGGTGCGGGTGCTGCACGGGGTAACCGGTGGCATGGTTGGCCCGGCGACCATGTCAGGCATTGCCGGTTACGGTGATGGTTCCCCCAGGGGTAGGGTGATGGCTTACTACGGCATGTCTCTGGCGGCGGCTACTCTGGTGGGCTACGGCTTGAGCGGGCTTATCGTCTCCCGGCTGGGTTATGCGGCTGTTTTCCTTTTTGGTGGGGGGATATTGGTTATCGGGGTAATACTGAGTAAGTTTCTTGCTGGCCACCGGACTCAGGGGGGTAATGCCCCTCACCCTTTACCGGGCCAGTGGCGGGAGATGGTAAGGGCTTTGCCGAAGAGAAGGGGTCTCCTTGTCTCCTATTGCTCGGTATTTGCTCAGTACTTTACCTTCGGCGGGGTGGTTACCCTGCTGCCGCTCCATGTAAAAGGCCTGGGGATGCAGGCTTTCCACGTCGGCATGCTGCTGGCTATCTTTGCCATTATGTTTATTCTTCTGCAGCTTCCCATGGGGGCTCTATCTGACCGGGTAGGGCGGCGGTTACTGACCATCTCCGGGCTGGGCCTGGGCGGGGTTGCCCTGGTGGTGATGCCCTCGGCAACCGTTTTCCCCCTGCTGGCGGTGGTGATGGCGGTCTACGGGGTGGCGGGAGGGGTGCTGTTTCCCGCTATTTCGGCGCTGGTGATTGACCATAGTGGTGTCACCGAGCGGGGTATTGCCACCGGGATATTCCATGCCCTGCTTACCGCAGGTGTTGCCGTAGGGGCGCCCGTGATGGGCTGGGTGGGGGGAATGGTGGGTGTGGAACTGGGCTTGGCACTGAACGCGGTGATTATGGTGCTGGCGCTGGGAATAGTTCTCCGCCTGGCCCGGCGTATTTAAACTCGGCTCTTAATCTGTGTTAAAATCTGGATAGGGCTGGCCGTACGGCGAGCCCTAGTGGCGTTTGGGGGACAAGGTGAAGCCGGATTTAACTCGGCTGCTGAATCTTATCGAGGGGTTACCCGAATATCGCCGGCTGGTAGCCGAGCTAAAGCAGGGCAGGGCCGGTGCCCGGGTAGTGGTGCTTGATGCTGCCAAGCCCTATCTCATCGCTGCGCTGTACCGGGAGCAACTGCCCATGCTGGTGGTTACCGCACAGCCGGAAAAGGCAAAAAGGCTCTATGAGCAGCTCCTGATGTGGACAAATTCGGAGCGGATAAGGCTTTTGCCCGAGCCTGACACTTTACCCTATGAGCGCCTTGCCCCCGATGCTTCTACCGGGCTGGAACGGGTGCAGGCGCTTTCCGCCCTGGCTGGTTACTCTGGTGGGGAGGATGCCAATGTTCCCCTGATTGTCACCTCAGCCCCGGCGCTGATAAGCAAGGTGCCGCATTATGGCAGCTTTGCCTCCGCATTTCATAGCATCAAGCCGGGGATGGAGGTGGAGCCGTTTCAGTTGTTGCGGCGCTGGGAAGCAATGGGTTATAGGGTAGAAAATGTGGTGGAGGTGCCGGGCACGATGAGTCACCGCGGCGGCATTGTTGACATCTATCCCCCCACCAGTGAGCTGCCGGCTAGGCTTGAGTTTTTCGGGAATACTATTGACAGTATCCGCCTTTTTGACCCAGTAAGCCAGCGTTCGGTAGGGGAGGTATCATCGGTGACTGTTGGCCCGGCCACTGAGCTGGCTCCTTTGCTCCAGAATAAGCGGGGGCTTGAAGAGGTCTTAAATAGCCTTAACCTATCAGGTTGCACCCGTGAGGTGAGGCAGCAGTTGCTGTCAGAGATGGACCGGCTGCGGGACGGGCAGAAGCTGCCTAGTTTGCCGTTTTATGCCTCTCTGTTTAATCAGGACAGCATCCTGAGTTACCTGCCGGCAAGGGCTTGGCTCATCCTTGATGAGCCAAGCCGGATCAGGCAAACCGTGGCCGAGCTCGACGCTGAGGGTGAGCAACTGCGTGCCGAAAGGGTGGAGCGGGGGGAGTTACCGGGTAACCTCCCCAAGCCGTATTTCACCTGGGAAGAGATCGAGCCGGGGATACGAGACAGGCAGCACCTGGTTCTCACCGCCTTTGGTGGTGATGGCCAGTCATTGCCGTTTAATTTCACCTCGGCGCCGAGCTTCATCGGGCAGCTCCCCTTGTTCCTGAAAAAGACCAAGCAGATTCTGGCGGAAAAGAAGCGCCTTATCGTGGTCAGCCATCAGGCGAGCCGATTGTCCGAGCTACTGGAGGAGGCGGCGATCATTGCCTCACCCGTCAGCGAAATTAGGCAGGTGCCGCCGCTGGGTTCATTAACCCTGGTACCGGGTTTGCTGGCGGAGGGCTGGGTGATGAATAATGAGACCTACCTGTTGACCGATGGTGAAATCTTCGGCTTCGTTAAGCAGCGGCGGTTAAGCAAGAAACGCCCGGTGCCCCGCCTCCAGCTCTTTGTTGACCTGACCCCCGGTGACTATGTGGTGCATGTGGAGCATGGCATTGCCCGCTTCAGCGGGGTTACCACCATGAAATCGGCAGGGGGGGAGCGGGAATATCTCGTCCTGGAGTATGCGGCGGGGGATCGGCTCTATGTTCCCACTGAGCAGATAGACCGGGTCAGCCGCTACATCGGGGCGGGTGATAAGCCACCCAGGTTAAGTCGGCTGGGCACGCTGGAGTGGCGGCGAACCAGAGAGCGTGCCCGGGAGGCTGCCGAGGAGCTGGCTCAGGAGCTACTGGCACTATATGCCGCCCGGGAGGTCATCCCCGGGTTTAGCTTTTCCCGGGATACGCTGTGGCAGCAGGAGCTGGAGGCATCCTTCCCTTATGTGGAGACGCCGGACCAGATCGAGGCGCAGCAGGAGGTTAAGGCGGATATGGAGAAAGCCAAGCCGATGGATCGCCTCGTCTGCGGGGATGTTGGCTATGGAAAGACGGAGGTAGCCATCCGTGCCGCTTTCAAGGCAGTCATGGATAATAAACAGGTGGCGGTGCTGGTGCCCACCACGGTGCTGGCCGAGCAGCATTTTGCCACCTTTACTGAGCGGCTGAAGGCCTTCCCGGTACGGGTTGAGGTGTTGAGTCGCTTCAGGGCGCCCAGGGA
>CAZAYK010000022.1:0-13067 GCA_964489415.1 uncultured Dehalococcoidaceae bacterium
CCAGTATGCCCATGCCCGCATCGCCAGTATCCTGCGCCTAGCCACGGAAAAGAAGATTGACTGGGGCGATGGTGATGTTTCCCTACTGACCACGGAACCTGAGCTGACCCTAATCCGCAAGATGCTGCTCCTCCCCGAAATTGTGGAGATAATCACCCGTACCCTGGAACCACACCACCTCAGCTATTATGCCCTGGATCTGGCCACGGTTTTTCATAGCTTTTACAAGCAGTGCCGGGTTGTCTCCGCTGACCCCAGGCTAACCAAAGCCCGCCTCAAGCTGGTAACCGCGGCCAAGATAGTGCTGGGCAGGACGTTGAACCTGATGGGAATGACCGCCCCCGAGAGGATGTGAGACAAGCCCCCGCCGGCAGTATCAATGCCGAGGTTACACCGGTCAACTGAGGAGGATAAATGAAACAGCGTGTCTTTTCTGGGGCTCGCCCCACGGGCAAGCAGCACCTGGGGAACTATCTGGGTGCTATCCGTAATTATGTAAAGTTACAGGAGGAGTATGACTGCATCTACTGCATTGTTGATATTCACGCCCTGACCTCCCTGGAGAACACCAGAGAGCTGCAACAGAACATCTGGGATATGATGCTTGACTGGCTAGCCGCGGGTCTTGACCCGAACCAGAGCATCCTCTTTGTCCAGTCGCATGTCCCTGAGGTCACTGAATTGCATACCCTGCTCAGCATGGTTACCCCCCTGAACTGGTTGCTGCGCGTGCCCACCTTCAAGGAGAAGGTAAAGCTCCAGCCCCACAATGTAAACTACGGACTGGTGGGCTATCCGGTACTGATGACTGCCGATATTGTCCTTTACAAGGCGGAGGTGATCCCGGTGGGTGAGGACCAGCTACCCCATCTGGAATTAGCCCGGGAGATTGCCCGCCGTTTTAACAGCCTCTTCGGCAACACCTTCCCCGAGCCCGAAGCCAAGCTTACCGAGTTCCCGCTGATACTCGGCCTTGATGGCAAACAGAAGATGAGCAAGCAACTGGGCAATGACATTGAGATTGCCCTATCCCCTGAAGAAACCAGGCAGAGGGTAAACACGGCGGTTACTGACCCCGCCCGCCGCTACCGCCATGACCCGGGACACCCTGAGGTCTGCAATGTCTTTAGCCTGCACCGGTACTTTAACCCATCCCAACTAGACAGGATAGCTGCCGAATGCCGCACTGCCCAGATTGGCTGCGTTGACTGCAAGAAGCTGCTCAGCGACGGCATTAACACCACCCTCAAGCCATTCCGGGAACGGCGCGCCGAGCTTGCCACCCGGCCGCAATATATCAGGGAGGTGCTCGCTGATGGTGCCAGCCGGGCCCGGGTTATCGCCAGGGAGACCTTAAGAGAAGTCAAGGAAAAGATGGGGCTTCTCTAGAGAAGACTAGCCCCGCTGGTGCCGATTAACGAAGCGCTTCATCCGGGACAAGGCTTCCTCAATCTCCGCCAGAGAGGTGGCATAACAGCAGCGGACATAGCCCTCGCCACACTGGCCGAAGGCAGCGCCGGGAACTACGGCCACCTTCTCCTCAATAAGGAGCTTCTCAGAAAATTCCTCGGAGGTCATTCCCGTAACCGCGATGGAAGGAAAGGCATAGAATGCCCCCTTCGGTTCGAAACAGCTAAGACCAATGTCATTCAAACCACTAACAATAAGCTTACGCCGCTGATCATATTCGGCGACCATCTCGAGGACACTGCCCTCACCAGATCTTAACGCTTCAATGGCGGCTACCTGGGCCATGGTCGGTGCTGACATCATGGTATACTGGTGGATTTTGGTCATGGCGGCGATAATGTCCCTGGTCGCCGCTGCATAGCCAATACGCCAGCCGGTCATGGCATACGCCTTGGAGAAGCCCCCCAGGAAAATGGTGCCTTCCTTCATCCCGGGAAGGCTGGCAAAGCAGGTGTGCTCAACCCCGTAAACCAGCCGGGAATAAATCTCATCAGAGACCACCATCAGCCGATGCCGCCGGGCCAGGTCAGCTATATCCAGCAGCTTCTCCCGACTCATCACCGCCCCGGTGGGATTAGCCGGATAACCGATGAGGATAGCCTTAGTCCTGCTGGTAATTCGGGCCTCAACCTCAGCCGCATCCAGTTCAAAATCATTTTCCCGGCGGGTGGGGACCATAACCGGCTCACCACCGGCGAGGATGACGCAGGAATTATAGGCGACAAAGCAGGGGTCAGGTATGATAACCTCATCACCAGGATTAAGTATCGCCCTCATCGCCAGGTCCAAAGCCTCACTGACCCCAACCGTAATCAGCAGCTCACCGTTAGGGTCATACTCCACACCACAATTTTCCTTCAGGTGGCGGGACAGCTCCTGGCGCAGTTCCGGCATCCCCAGATTGGAGGTATAATGGGTGTAGCCCTCCTCTAGTGAGCGTATTGCCTTCTCGCGGATATGCCACGGTGTCGTAAAGTCGGGCTCACCAACCCCCAGCGAGATAACCCCCTCCATAGACGCCAGTAAATCAAAGAACTTCCTTATCCCGGATGGGGACAGCCGGCTCACCCGCTGCGAGATACGGTGGTAGCCTTTCTGGCGCTTACCCAGTTGCCTTACCGACATAACCATCTCCCAAGATCAGGAACTGGCTAGAGTACCACGGGCTGCCTCTTCTCACCAGCCCCCTTATCCAGAATTTCACCATCCTCCTTATACCGCTTCAGGACAAAATGGGTAACCGTCCCCTGCACCCCTTCCAGATGAGACAGCTTCTGAGAAACGAAGTCAGCTATCTCACGCTCACTTTTATCCACCACCACCAGGTGCAGGTCATAGGTTCCCGAAGCAAGGTAAACCGACCTAACCTGGGGTAAGTGGGCGATGCGCTCGGCGATAGAGTCAAAGCCAACCTCAGGCTCAGGGGTAACCTTAACCTCGATTAGTGCCCATACCTGCTCACCCTCCACCTTATCCCAGTTGATTACCGTCTTGTATTTTAATATCGTCCGGTCTGCCTCGGCCTGCTTGATGAGCCTGGTGACCTCAGCCTGAGGGATACCGGTCATGGTGGCAATCTGCCTGGCAGTGATACGGGCATCATTCTCCAGTATTTTTAGGATTTCCTTGAGCATCACCTACCTCCTCACAACCTCAGTTAATTCCCACTGCTGCTTGGCTTCATTATAGCAGAGGATAAACAATTTGTTATCCCCGGTGCGGACCTGAAAATGCCTCTCCCCCGGCTCCTGCCAGGCCTTTTCTACCTCCTTAACCTGATATTCCACCCCCCGCCAGCGAAAAGAGCGTGGCTCTTCAGCATAGGTATGCCCAGAGTAACACATCACCTCAAGGTCATTCAAGTCCATATCTTTAATTAGGTAACCCTCCCCCTCTGTCCCCCTCCCTTAAATTAAGGGAGGGGGAGATTTTTGGAAGAGGGGCTTCGCCCCTCTGGGACTCCCCGTAATTACATTCCTTAGATTATGCCTCTCTTGCGACTCCCCGTAATTACGTTCCCTAGGTTGTGCCCCTCGGGGGCTCCCCAAAGGTCCGGGCGAATCCCGATCGGGTTGGGCTCTCTGCCTTATATTTGTGGGCTTTTCCGGTGCCACTCGGTTGCCTGCTCGTAGGCGTAGGCCACCTTCAAGATAGCCGCCTCGTCAAAGGGCCTGCCGATAATCTGCATCCCCACCGGCAGCCCGTCAGCAAAGCCGGCGGGCAGGGAGATAGCCGGCAGACCGGCGATGTTTATCGGCAGGGTGCAGACATCGCTGAGATACATCTGGAGCGGGTCATCCACCTTCTCGCCAATCTTGAAGGGGACGGTGGGTGAGGTCGGCGTTACCAGCACGTCATACTGGGTAAACGCCTGGTCAAACTCGCGCCGGATCAAGGTGCGCACCTTCTGGGCTTTGAGGTAATAGGCATCATAATAACCCGCGGAGAGGGCATAAGTACCCAGCATGATGCGCCGCTTGACCTCGGCCCCGAAGCCATACTCCCGTGTCTTCTCCATCTCCTCCCACATGCTATCGGCATTGTAGGAGAAGCCATACTTGACGCCGTCATAACGCGCCAGGTTGGCCGAAGCCTCCGACGGGGCGATAATGTAATATACCGCCAGGGCGTGGCGGGTGTGGGGGAGGGATACCTCCCAGTCCACCCTCGCCCCCAGTTCCTCGAGCTTGCTGATAGCGGCACGCATCACCTCGTCTACCTCAACCTGCACCCCCTCAATGAAGTACTCCCTAGGTACGCCAATTCTAATCCCCTTAATGTCACCATCAAGGCACTGGGTATAATCGGGCACGGGAAGAGGTACTGAGGTAGAATCCCGGCGGTCATAGCCGGCAATAGCCTTCAACACCAGGGCACAGTCAGTAACATCCCGGGTTATGGGACCGATCTGGTCCAAGGAGCTGGCAAAGGCAACCAGCCCGTAGCGGCTGACCCGCCCGTAGGTAGGCTTTAAGCCCACCACACTGCAGAACCCCGCCGGCTGGCGGATGCTGCCCCCGGTATCCGAACCGAGGGCAAAGACAGCCTCGCCAGCAGCCACGGCCGCTGCCGAGCCACCACTGCTACCCCCCGGCACCCGGCTTAAATCCCAGGGATTATTAGTAACAAACAGAGCCGAATTCTCCGTGGATGACCCCATGGCGAACTCATCCATATTGGCTTTACCCACCATCACCGCGCCGCAATCACGCAATCTCTCCACCACGGTGGCATTATAGGGAGGCACAAAATTCTCCAGCATTCGTGACGAGCAGGTAGTCGCTACCCCCCGGGTACACATATTGTCCTTAATTATCATGGGAATGCCGGTCAGGGGATGGGCATCACCGGCGGTGAGCCGCTTGTCAGCCTGCTGCGCCTGCTGCAGCGCCACTTCCTCGGTGATGGTAACCAGGGCATGAACCTTCGGTTCCACCTCCTGGATACGCTCCAGATAAGCCCGGGTCAACTCTTCCGATGATAGCTGCCGGCTTTTCAGCAGCCGGTGTGCCTCATGAATCGTTACCGAACTATGGTCAACAGCCAATTCTCACCCCTCAATGCCTTCTGCCCACGGGCATGATGCATAATGGCGCCTCCTCCTCGGGGAGATTCAGCACCTGTTTCACCTGCTCATCAATAAAGGCACCAATGACCACCGCCCCCAGATTCAGCACCTCCGCCTCAAGGTGGACATTCTGCGCGGCATGCCCCGCTTCCATATATATGTATCTAATTCCCCGACTGCCATAGCTGGTGGTGGCCCTGGCGGAGATAGCGGTAAACACCCGGAGCCAGACCGCTGACATTGCCCACCACCACATAGGTTTCCAATGGGTAAAGAGCCCCGGCAGAAGGAGCGGTTCTCCTGCCGCCGGGGGCGGTAATCCCCTGTGCCGCCCAGAGAAGCTGGGCTACCTCCGCCACAGTTAGCGCCTTATCCGCGTACTCCCTTACCGACCTCCGCCTCTGCAGCGCCGCTTCTACGGAGACCCCACTGTCCCGCCTTGGCTCAGGCAGCGTTATCACCTCGCTCGCCTCAGGTGGTGACCCACCATCCGGCACGCCAGGCACCGCTGAGAAATGGAATGTCATCAGCATAGCCCGCCATGTTCACACGATAATCTTACCACCCAGAGCCTACCCCGAGATTACTACTCCAGCACCGCCCGCACCCGAAAGCAGTTCCCCTCCCGGCGGGGGGCGTTGGCCAGAACCTCATCAGGAGGGAGGGAAGGGGCCACCTCATCATCCCGCATCACACTGTGGAGGGCAACGGTATGGGCCGTCGGCGGCACATCGGTGGTATCTACCTCCCGCAGTATCTCAAAGTTCTCCAGGATATGGGATAGCTGGTCTCTAAACCGGTCTATTTCTTCCTCGGTGAGACCGATACGAGCCAGCCGGGCAATATGCAGCACCTCATCACGACTTAGCTTCATCACCAAACCTCACCCTTCGCGAAGGCACTTCTCGCCAATTATACCACCCGTAGCCCCAAGTCGCAATTTTACCCGGCAGGAGATATAATGACAACAGGACTCGGCTTATCACCGAGGGATAAAGGAGGTGTTTATGGCGGAGAGGGTGATGATATTTATTGATGGCAGCAATCTGTACCACTCCCTCAAGAACCACTTTGGCCGGACGGACCTTGACATTGGCAAGTTTTGCCGTAAGCTGCTGGGGCGGCGCAGCTTAATCCGAATCTACTACTATAATGCCCGGGTAGGACGCAAGGAAGAGCCGGAACGCTACAACAAGCAGCGGGCCTTCTTCGCCAGTATCAATGCCATACCCTACACCGAACTGCGCCTGGGGCGCCTGGTTTATACCAACTGGCCCAACACCCCACCCTACGAAAAAGGCACCGACATCCAGCTGGCCACCGATATGATAACCCACAGCTTTAAAAATAATTATGATACGGCTATCCTCGTTGCTGGCGACAATGACTATGTCAGTGCCGTTCAGGCGGTTAAGGATAATGGCAAGCATATTGAGATTGCCTTATTCGGCAAGGAAGGTACCTCCCGGCAGTTACGGCAGGTCGCCGATAAAGTGATCACCATCAATAAGCGGCTGCTCAGGGACTGCTGGAAATGAAAACCAGATAGGCTCATGGGGGACAAGAAACGACAAGCCCACCGCTCCACCGCCCGCCGGGGTAAGCGCTTCCCCCGGGAAAAGGGCACCATCACTAAGGACTGGGGCGGGCGGCTACCCATCGCCATTGTTTATCCCAATTCCTATTACCTGGGCATGTCCAACCTGGGAATCCACGCCATCTATGGTCTGCTAAATGACTACCGTGATATCGTTGCTGAGAGGGTCTTCTGGGAGCGAGAAAACAGGGAGGCAGGGCGGCGCCTGTTATCACTGGAATCACGCCGCCCGCTAGCTGACTTTGCGGTTATCGCCTTCTCCATCACCTACGAACTGGATTACTTCAATATTGCCCCCATTCTGCGCGCCAGCGGCATCCCCATCTACGCCGCCGACCGTGACGAGCGGCATCCCCTGGTTATTGCCGGTGGCCCCTGTATTACGGCTAACCCCATGCCCGTGGCTCCCTTCTTTGATTGCCTGGGCATCGGTGAGGCCGAGCCAATTATACCCACCCTGGTCCCCGTGTTGCGGGAAGGCTGTGGCGGCAGGCGAAGTGAGTTATTGGCGGTACTGGCATCATTACCTGGGGTCTTGGTTCCCCAATATTCGGGAAAGCCGGTAGCCCGGCAGTGGGCAAGGGACCTTGACCAATATCCGGTGGCTTCGGTGATTATCACACCGGATACCGAGCTGGGTGATTTATTCCTCATCGAGGTAGAGCGCGGGTGTAACTGGGGGTGCCGCTTCTGCCTGGTCAGCACTGCCTTCAGCCCGATGCGCCTGCGCTCCGCCGATAAGCTCATCGAGCAAGCCCGGCGGGGCCTGGAACATAGAAAACGCATCGGGCTGATCGGCCCGGCGGTTACTGACCACCCCCATATTGAGGAAATACTGGCCAGGCTGCGCCAGATGGGGGCGGGGCTGTCCCTCAGCTCACTAAGAATCAAGCCGCTCCCCGGCAGGGTGCTGGTGGAGCTGGCTCAAGGCGGGGCACGGACGATCACCCTTGCCCCCGAGGCGGGCTCACCACGCCTGCGCCGGATGATTAAAAAGGACCTCTCCGATGATGACATCCTGAAAGTGATCAGTCAGGCTGCTGAAGCGGGAATCAAACAGCTCAAGCTCTACTTCATCATCGGTCTCCCTACCGAAGGTGATGAGGACATCGAGGCAATCATCACCCTGACCCGAAACGCCAAGGAAATCATTGACCGAAACAAAAGCGGTACCCGCCTTACCCTCAATATCGCCCCCTTCGTGCCCAAGGCAGGCACCCCCTTCCAGTGGCTGCCCATGGCACCCCGGGAAACAATAAACCGCCACCTCTCCCGGCTGAAAAAGGCCCTGCCCGCCCAGGGAATCCAGCTCAAGTGGGAAAGCCCGGCCTGGAGCCGGGTTCAGGGGGTCCTATCCCGGGGGGACAGCAAGCTCGCCGAGGTGCTGGCTAGCGTGGAAGATTGGTCACTGGCGGGCTGGCGCCGGGCAGTGGAGAAATGCCAGGTTGATACCGATTTTTACCTCAATCAGCAATGGGACACTGGCCAGAAATTACCCTGGGAGATAATCGATTCGGGCACGAAGTGTGCCCACCTGGAGCAGGAGCTACGCAAGGCCCTAGCCTAGACTTCTTACAAGCCCCGGGCCCAGCTAACCGCATTGACAAAAACCTGCAAGCCATCACCATACTTCTTGGCGCCGATTCTGGTCCACTGCGGGTGCTGAGTGCCCCGGATATAGCGCTCGGGATGGGGCATCAGGGCAAAGACCCGGCCCGAAGAATCACAAATGCCGGCAATACCCTCCACCGAGCCATTGGGATTATCGGGATAGCCAACCGCCCGGTTACCATTCTCATCAGTGTAATACACCGCCACATTCAGTGCCGGCAAGACATCACCATCAGCAACAAACTTGCCCTCACCATGGGCCACCGGCAGGTACATCCTCTCGATACCTCGGGTGAAAACACAGGGGCTTTCCCGGTTCACCCCCAGATGAACCCAGCGGCACTCAAACCTGCCGGAATCATTGGCCGTCAGCGTTATCCGTGACGGACGGTTATCACCTGGCTCGGGGAGAATGCCGGCCTTCACCATCACCTGAAAGCCGTTACAAATCCCCAGAATCAACCCCCCGTCTTCAACAAACCTCCTAATATCATCACCGAGATTCAGGGCCAGCTCATTAGCCAGCACCTTGCCGGCAGCAATATCATCACCGTAGGTAAAGCCACCAGGAATAACCAGTATCTGGTAATCGGCAAGGTGCTGCTCACGGCTAATCAACCGGTTAACATGGACTGAAGCCACCTCGGCGCCCGCCTGCTGGAAGGCAAAGGCAGTCTCCCCATCACAATTCGTCCCCGGTCCGCGTAGCACCAGTGTCCTTACCCTAGCCATTTTCTACCACCGCAACGGCTCCTGCCAGGCCTCTTTCAAATCAGCAAGGCTAACCACAGTTCGGCCACCGGTTACCCCCTCTATCTCCAGCACATTCGAGCCGGTAACCCGGCCAATGCTGGCCAAGGTGGTGCCCTTCATTATCTGCTCAAAGTGGTGCTTGTGCTCCGGTGCCACCTCAACCAGGAAACGGCTGTTTGACTCCGAGAAGAGAATATAGTCATCCCGGTCTATCACCTCACCGAGGGGGACCAGATTGAGATTAAGGGCAGCCCCCAGCCCCCCGGCAAAGGCCATCTCCGCCACCGCCACACCGAGACCACCCTCACTGCAGTCATGGCACGCCCTGACCAAACCCTGCCCGGTGGCGCTAGCTAGCCTATCCATCAGCGCCTTAGCCTGCCGGGGATTCACCCGGGGCACCCGATTACCAATAAACCCCCGGCTCGCGAAGTATTCCGACCCACCCAGCTCACCATTAGTGACCCCCACCAGGTAAATCAGGTCGCCCGCCTTCTTGAAATCCATGGATACCGCCCGGTTTACGTCATCCATCACGGCCACGGCGGAGATAAGCAAGGTATGCGGGATGGAGATTATCCTGCCTTCATACTCAAACTCATTGTTCAGGCTGTCCTTGCCCGAGATAAACGGGGTCTGATAGACCACCGCCATATCGTAGCAGGCCTGGGCAGCGCGGACTAGAGCCCCCAGCATCTCGGGCCGGTTGGTGTTGCCCCAGCAGAAGTTATCCAGCAGCGCCACCCGACTGAGATTACCGCCCACGGCAATAATCTGGCGCAGGGCTTCATCAATTGCCGAAGCCGCCATCCAGTAGGGGTCAATATCTCCATACCGGGTATTGATGCCATTGCTGACGATAACCCCCTTTTCCGAATCCAAGACAGGCCGGATTATGGCAGCATCACCGGGACCATCACTGTGCTTGCCCACCAGAGGCTTGAGAACACTGCCCCCCTGCACCTCATGGTCATACTGGCGGATTACCCACTCCTTGCTGCATACATTCCACGAGCCGAGTACGGTAAGCAAGGCCTCCCCCAGGTCAGGCGGCTCGGGAAAATCAGGCTCAACATGCCGGGGGGGCAGCCACTGCGCCTGTCTCACTATCTGGGGCAAACCACCATGGAGGAACTCCATATCAAGGTCAGCGACCAAGTTACCCTCATAAAATAGCTGCAGCCTTCGGTCATCAGTAAACTCACCAATGACCGTGGCCTCGACATCCTCACTGGCAAACAGGCTCAATAACTCATCAACGCATTCTGGGGGCACGGCCAGCACCATCCGCTCCTGAGACTCAGAAACCCAGATTTCCGTATAGGAAAGCCCGGCATATTTCAGCGGTACCTTCTCCAGATAAACACGCACGCCGGTATCCGCCCCCATCTCCCCCACCGCCGAGGAAAGCCCACCACCACCACAGTCCGTTATCCGGGAGTAAAGCCGGCGGTCCCTTGCCTGAAGGAGGATATCAATCAACTTCTTCTCGACGATGGGGTTGCCAATCTGAACGGCACTGTAAGCCGTATCGGTTGACTCCTCGGTAAGCTGCTCCGAGGCAAAGGTAACCCCGTGGATACCATCACGCCCGGTTCTGCCCCCGGTAACCACCACCAGGTCACCGGGCTTCTGCCTGCCCCTCCGGGACATATCCTTAGGCATTATCCCCAGGGTACCACAGTAGACCAGGGGATTAGCCACATAGCGTTCATCAAAGAGGATGGCACCATTGGCGGTGGGTATCCCCAGTCGGTTGGCATAGTCGGCCACCCCGGCCCGCACCCCTTTGAAGATACGGCGGGGGTGCAGAACACCCCGGGGCAGCTTCTCGTAGGGTAGATCCGGTGGGCCGAAACAGAAGACATCGGTGTTCAGAATTGGCTTGGCGCCCAGTCCAGTGCCGAGGGGGTCACGAATTACCCCGCCGATCCCGGTAGCCGCTCCCCCATACGGCTCCAGTGCCGAAGGGTGATTGTGCGTCTCCACCTTGAAACAAAGTGCCCAGTTACCATCAAAGTCAATCACCCCGGCATTATCCACAAAGACAGAAAGGCACCACGGCTTGTTCAGCTCGTTGGTTGCCTTAACAATGGTGCTTTTTAAGAGATTGTCAATGATTTTACCGTCATAATCAATCTTGCCGCGGAAGGTCTTGTGAACACAGTGCTCCGACCAGGTCTGGGCCAGGGTCTCCAGCTCAACATCAGTGGGGTTTCTTCCCTGCCCACGAAAGTAACCCAAAATAGCCTGAAATTCATCATCCGTAAAACCGAAACGCCCCGCTATCGCCGCCTTACCCCGCCCCAGAATGTCAACATGCTCCAGCCGGAACTGATATTGAGGATTCTCCAGGAAGCCAGCCTGTTCCCCCTCGACAACGTGCTGAATAATCGGGTTGACCAGCAGGCGGCTACAGATGACCTCCAGCTGCTCATCATCCACCTGCCCGGCGATGAGGTACTTCTTCGCCGTCTTCACGGCGCGGACAGTGCTGATGCCCAGGTCCCGGATGGCTTTCATCACACTGCCCTCAACCGGGTCAGCAACACCAGCGTTGTAGGCTACCTCAATGGTGCGATAATGAGTGAAGGTGTCGGGTTGCGGCGGGGGACCCTGCCCGCAGAAGTATTCCTGGGTCACCGGGTCAGCAAGCAGGCGCGAGCCAATCAGCGTCAGTTCATCGGGGGTGAGAGCACCGTCCAGCCAGTATACATCAACGACACGAACATCGGAAACAGTGGTGATGCCAAGGTCAACAATGTCCCTGACCAGACCCTCCCCCCGGGCATCAGGCAGTTGGCTCTTGAGACGGACCTCTACTCTGTGCACTAAATCAGGCCTTTAATCCGACCTAATCAATGTGATGAGGAACTTTACCCCACCAGCTAACATCAGGCATTGAGTAATTCGGTGACTATGGCATTTATCTCCCGACCGTCAGCCCTCCCCTTAAGCTGGGCGATGAGCTTGGGCATAACCTTTCCCTTATCACCCGGCCCCTGCGCCCCAACTTCAGCAATAACACTCCGCGCCGCCTCGATTATCTCATCACGGCTCATCTGCCGCGGCAAGTATTCCTGAAGGATTGCCAGCTCAGCCTCTTCCTGAGAAACCAGCTCCGGGCGGTCTCCCTGTTTGAACGCAGCAATACTTTCCTGGCGCTGCCTCACCTCCTTGGCAATAATGCCCAGGATGTCACTATCCGCCAGAGCACCCTGCCGGGCAATCTCAGCATTATGAACCGCAGCCATCACCATGCGGAGCACAGAACGCCGCGCGGTATCCCCGCTCTTCATGGCCTGTTTAAGGTCATCAGCTAGCTTTTGCCTTAAGCCTGTGCCTTGTTCCATATGCCTTGTTTCCGTCAGCTTTAGCTAACTCGTAAGCCTATATCCTGGCCTATCTTCTGGCCAGTTTGGCCGCCCGGGCACTGCTGCGCCGCTTGGCCGCCTTCTTCCGCTTCCGCTTCACGCTGGGTTTCTCAAAGTGTTCACAGCGGCGTAGCTCGGCCAGGATACCACTCTGCTGCACCTTCTTGTTAAACCGCTTCAGCAAGCTATCAATGTCCTCACCACTACCGGCTTTTACCTCAGCCACATAGCATCAGCCTCCTTCTCAGACACACCCTAACTTACTGGTTAAAATATAGTTTGCTCTAGGGCTTCGTCCTAGCCCACTCCCACTATTACCAAAAGGAAAAGGCAGCTCTGAGAATGAACCAGCTAAAAGCCCGCACCACTGATATTTTAATCGGCAGGAACTACCCTGTCAAGAAATGAGAAGCTCTGCGGAGATGGCGGGAGCCAGCCTATCCCACCTGGGGTATGTGCCCGGCCCTTCTCAATATCTCCCGGGCAGCCACCACACCGGAAGCTGATGCCTGAACCAAGCCACGGCTGATACCAGCGCCATCACCAGCGGCAAACAGATTGTGAACCTCCGTCTCCAGATTGAGGCTGAGCTGAGGACGGCAAGAGTAGAACTTCACCTCAACGCCATAGAGCAAGGTATGGCGAGAAGCGACCCCGGGAGCCAGCCTATCCATGGCCTGCAGCATCTCCACCA
>CAZAYK010000023.1:0-12881 GCA_964489415.1 uncultured Dehalococcoidaceae bacterium
CTTGGTATCGAGATTAGACAAAAACAAGAGCAAACCATAGACGAACTACAAAGGGAAGTGAGCCGGGTCATGTAATAAAACTCAGACTTATTTCACCCTCTATATAAAAATGTCACACAGGGGGGTGCTGGCCTGTGTGACCTCCTTTCTGGATTGGTGAGCTATACACTCCTAATACGGCGAGTATAGCTCACCTTTTTATCCGAATGGTGGGCAAGAAAGACAAGCCCTTAACCAAAATCAGCGGGGGAAGGGAGCCAGCTTGATTTTGCCGCTGATATTAGCTATACTCCCCAATACTAAACAATAAACAGGGGAAGAGATTAATCATGAAGAGAGACCGATTGCTAACTATCCTGCTGGGTCTGGCACTGCTCATAATCACCACCAGCGTCATTGGCTGTGAGACCCTGTCACCCCCACCCCGGACAACAGGCCCCAGTGGCACCGTGTTCAGCCAGCAGAATACCGGCATCTGGGTAACCGGGGAGGGCAAGGTCAGTGTCGTCCCTGATGTGGCTATCCTGAACCTGGGTGTGGAAGCCCAGGCAGCTACTGTGGCTGAAGCCCAGAGCCAGGCAGCCACCGCCATGGATGCTGTCCTCAGGGAGCTGGCTAATTATGATGTTGCCAGCAAGGATATCACCACCCAACACTTCCGCATCTATCCGGTAAGGAGATGGCTGCCTGACAAGGAGGAGGAGGTGCTTATCGGCTACCGGGTGACTAATATGGTCACCGCCAAAATCAGAAGGGTGGCCGATACCGGTGCCCTCATTGATGCGGTGGCCAGAACCGGTGGTGACTATATCCGAATCAGCAGCATAAGCTTCACCGTAGATGACCCCACCCCCTACCTTAAGGAAGCCCGGGAAAAGGCAATGGCCGATGCTGCCGCCAAGGCAAAACAGCTCGCCGGGTATGCCGGTGTCAAGCTGGGTGAGCCAACCTACATTAGCGAAAGCGGCGGTTTTACCCCCCCACCCATACCCTACCGGGCGGAGGCGGTGCCAATGCCAGCCCCAGCCCCAGCCACCCCGATCACCCCCGGGGAAACCGAAGTCCGACTCACGGTTCAGGTTGCCTACAACATTAAATAGATGTTACAATAAAAGCAATCTGGCTTTATGTTAAGGACAGTAGTCCATGTTTACCGGGATTGTTGAAGAAGTTGGCCGAGTTGCCTCGGTAAAACCGGGGCGGCTGGTCATTGCTGCCCGAGAGGTACTCTCCGGCATCAGCCAGGGCAGCAGCCTGGCGGTTAACGGTGCCTGCCTGACCGTAACCGATTTTGATGCTGGCTCCTTTGCCGTTGATGTCATGCCGGAGACACTGCGACGAACCAATCTGGGATTGCTCCGCATGGGGGATGAGGTTAACCTGGAACGACCGCTAACCCTGGGGGGACGGTTAGGGGGTCACCTAGTGCAGGGGCATGTGGATGATACCGGCCGGGTAGCCGCGATAACACCTCAGGGGGAGGCAATGCTGTATAGATTTACCGCGCCACCCGAGGTAATGCGGTATACCGTAGCCAAGGGTTTTATCACCGTTGACGGGATTAGCCTGACTATTGTGGATAGGGACGATCACTCCTTCTGGGTTTCCATAGTTGATTACACCCGCCGGCACACCAATATCGGGAAGCGCCAGGTGGGTGACCTGGTCAACCTTGAGGTGGATATTATTGCCAAATATGTGGCTGAGTTCAGCCAAGCCCCCAAGGCAGGGATAACCCTAGATTTCCTCGAAGAGCACGGCTTTGTGGTAAGGGGGTAGTAATCAATGGGAATAGTCAGCGTGCGGCAAGCTATTGAGGACATCAAGGCCGGTAAGTTTGTCATCATTGTTGATGATGAGGATAGAGAGAATGAGGGCGACCTGGCCCTAGCCGCCGAGAAGGTTACCCCCGAAGCGATTAACTTCATGGCCAAATATGGTCGGGGGCTGATCTGCATGCCGATAACCGGCCAGCGGCTGGACGAATTAAAAATCCCCATGATGGTGCAGGAAAATACCTCGAAATTTGCCACTGCCTTTACCGTGTCCATCGAAGCCAAACACAAAACCAGCACCGGCATCTCCGCTGCCGATAGAGCCGAAACGATAAAAACCGTAATTAACCCCGCCACCAAGCCTGAGGACCTTGTCCGACCGGGGCATATGTTCCCCCTAAGGGCCAGGGAGGGTGGCGTCCTTGCCCGGGCGGGGCACACCGAGGCAATAGTTGATTTAGCCACCCTAGCCGGCCTCTATCCCGCCGGGGTGATCTGCGAGATTCTGAATGAAGACGGCTCTATGGCCCGGCTACCCGAGCTTGAGGTGATGTCTGAGAAGTTCGGCATCAATATAGTAACCATTGCCGACCTGATTGCCTACCGCCGCCGCCATGAAAAGCTGGTGCACCGGGTGGCTGAGGCCAAGCTACCCACACGCTACGGTGAGTTCACCATCATTGCCTACAAAAGCGTTACCGACCCTGATGAACACCTGGCCCTGGTAATGGGTGACATCGCCACTGAGGAACCGGTGCTGGTCCGGGTGCACAGTCAGTGCCTTACTGGCGAGGTCTTTGGCAGCCTGCGCTGTGATTGCGGCGAGCAGATTTCCATGGCCCTGAAAAAGATTGCTGAGGAAGGCCAAGGGGTCCTCCTCTACATGAGACAGGAGGGGCGCGGCATCGGCATCCACAACAAGATTAAGGCCTATGCCCTGCAGGACAAGGGCCTGGACACTGTGGAGGCAAATCTATCCCTGGGCTTTGCTGCTGACCTGAGAGACTACGGCATCGGCGCCCAAATCCTGGCTGACCTTGGCTTGCATAAGATCCGCCTCCTCACCAATAACCCGAGAAAGGTGGTTGGTCTGGAAAGCTACGGGCTAAAGGTCGTGGAGATAGTGCCCATTATTCCCTCACCCAACCCCTATAACACCCGCTACCTGGAAACAAAGCGGAAGAAGCTGGGGCACCTCCTCGAAGTGCCTGAAGCCAGGGATGGCTAAAATTAGTTAAGGAGAAAAAAATGGGCAAATCTTTTGAGGGTATGTTAGTCGGCAAAGGACTGAAGTTTGGGCTGGTTGTCTCCCGCTTCAATGAGTTTTTCAGCAAGAAATTGCTTGAGGGAGCCCAGGATGCCCTCCTCCGCCACGGCGTCAGCGAGGCGGATATTGAGGTTGCCTGGGTCCCCGGCTCCTTTGAAATCCCCCCCATTGCCCAGAAATTAGCCCAGACCAAGAAGTATGATGCCATTATCTGCCTGGGGGCAGTCATCCGGGGCGATACCCCCCATTTTGACTATGTTGCCGCCGAGGTGACCAAAGGTATCGCCCGGGTTAGCCTTGACGCCGGGGTCCCGGTTATCAATGGTATCATCACCACTGACACCCTGGAGCAGGCGATTGAGCGCTCTGGAACCAAGGCTGGTAATAAGGGCTTTCAGGCTGCGGCGAGCGCTATTGAAATGGCTAACCTGATGAAGTCACTGGGCTAGCCACGAGCGACAAAAATAGACACATCAGCCCCACGCCTCAATTAGATTTCCCGAACGACATGCTCAAGGGGCGGATGCGCCGAAATACACCTGACTTTAGCCTAGTCAGTTATTTTATAGACCTTGTCCCCTCTTCGCACCCGGTCATTGACCTTAATCCCCACGGCATCCCCGGCCTTGGCTTCGGTAACATTAACGCTGTTAATCTGCATCGAGGTAACCACCAGCTCCATATCGGTGGTGTGTCCCTGGATCTTAATCCGGTCGCCTACCCTTAATGTCCCGGTCAGCTCAATGCCAGCCACCACGGGGCGGGCGAAAAAGTCACTTACTCGGCCAATCAATTCCTCGGGCATCGTTCCTCCTCCTTTCTATCTAGTGCTGACAGGGTAGCCGTGTAATATTGATAGGATTATACCCCTCCCCCAGTCATAAATCAATAGAAGAATATTTCACCAGGTAGGCCACCCTCCCTTCCATTTTTTGACATACCATTAACCGAGCCCTATAATGAGTCTTGATTATAATCTGCTGAGGTGTTAGCTTGACTCACCAAGATGAATCAGTGCCAACCGATGCAACGATAAAGGCTGAGATGGAGCAAATTGAACGGCGGCTGGATATGCTAGACCACCGTTTGGATAATATTGACTCAGTAGTTTCCGCAATTGTGGAGCGGGTTATGAAGCAGCCGGTCACCCTCAATATAACCTGCTCAAAATGCGGCCACAGTATGGAAATTACCCTGGTCGGCACCGAGAAACCGAGCAGTAAGTACAGGAATAAGTAGGCTCACCTCAATTTGAGCTATCATTACCCAGCGTTTGACTATTTCCCCCTTTCCCCCATATAGTAAACAGGTTACAGTATGTGCCTGATTTACCCCACCTATTACCGCCTTCGCCAAAGTGCACCAAACAAAATGAAAGCACCAGAACAGGGTAAGGTATACGTCAGCTAACCGGTCAATAAAGGGGCAGGAATGCTTGAGCTGACCATTATTTGCCTCTACTTCCTGGCAATGTTGGCCATCGGGCTAGCCAGTAAACGGAAGGCCAAAGAGGCTGATGATTTCTTTGTTGCCGGGAGGAAAGGCTCCGCATTATTCATCACCGGCTCGCTACTCGCCACCATCATCGGGGGCTCGGCTACGGTGGGGATGGCCGGGTTAGGCTTCACCCGGGGGCTGACCGGGATATGGTGGCTACTGGTGGGCAGTATTGGCCTGATCTTTCTGGGGTTATTCCTCGCCAAAAGGGTAAGACGGCTGGCCCTTTACACGCTACCTGAGCTGGTGGCCAGGCAATATGACCGGCGGATGGCCCTGGCTAGTTCAGTGCTGATCGTTATCGCCTGGATCGGGGTTATCGCCGCCCAGATTATTGCCGCCGGGAGAATACTAAGCGTTCTCGAAATCGGCAATGCCACATTGTGGATGGTTATCTTCACCATTATCTTCATCGCCTACACCATTCTGGGCGGTCAGCATGCCATCATCCGTACTGACGCCGTGCAGGCAGCAATCATCTTCGGCGGTCTCTTTGCCGGAGTGGCACTGCTCATGTCACAACTGGGGGGATGGCCGGGCTTGCTGAGCGCCCTGCCCACCGAGCACTTTGCCTTCCCCACCAGCCCCCAGTTTGGTGGCGCCGAGCTAGCCTCGCTCCTCCTCGTGGTGGGGCTGACCTATGTGGTCGGGCCGGATATGTTTTCCCGGCTGTTCTGCGCCCGGGATGATACCACCGCCAGGACGGCTACCCTGTGGACGGCAGTCTTGCTCATCCCCATCGCCCTGGCCATCACCCTGATGGGCATGGGGGCGGCTGCCTTGTTCCCGCAGATTGCCCCGGAACAGGCCCTCCCTACCGTAATCAGCGAGGTATTCCCGCCGCTCCTCGGCGGGGTTGTTCTCGCGGCACTGCTCTGCGCGGTGATGTCCTCAGCGGACACCACCCTACTCAGCGCCGGCACCATCCTCACCGTAGATATCCTGGCACGGGGCCAGCCAGTGCCGCCAGCAGGGAAAATCCTGCCCCGCTCCCGCTGGGTAATCGCCCTGCTGGGTATCTGCTCCCTAACCGTGGCCCTAGTCCTGAAAGGGGTAATCACTGCCCTGCTGTTTGCCTACACAGTATATACCTGCGGGATAACCCTGCCGGTAATTGCTGGCTTTTTCAAGGAGCGGCTAGGGGTCACTAACACCGGGGCACTGGCAGCACTTGCCGGGGGCGGCATCACCGGCCTTATCAGCAAACTGCTGGCGATAAAGTATCTGGACCTGGGGGCTCTGGTGCTCAGCATTTTACTCCTCTTTATAGTTAGCCGCCTTGATAAACGACTCACAGACAGCAATTGCACTGTTATCTAGTCACTGGTATAATTGAACTTGTGAGCCATGCCTCTCGTTCCATCACGGAGGGGAGGTTTTCCTCGCGCGGAGATAGTTAAAGCAGTGTCAGTAGATAACGAAAAGCTGGAGATAATGCGCCACTCGGCAGCTCATGTCATGGCCGAGGCTGTCCTGTCCCTCTTCCCTGATGCCAAGTTGGGCATTGGCCCCGCCATTGCTGACGGCTTTTATTATGACTTTGACCTACCCCGCCCACTGAGCCCTGATGATTTGCCCATAATCGAGGATAAGATGCGGGAAATAATCACCGCCGACCTGCCCTTCATCAGGAAAGAGATAACCAAGGAAGAGGCGAGGACAATCTTCGCCACGCAGCCCTACAAGCTGGAGCTGATTGAGGAAATCCCCGATGAGAAGGTCAGCGTGTATCAGCAGGGCTCCTTTGTCGATCTCTGCCGCGGCCCCCATGTCCCTTCTACCGGGGAGATCAAAGCCTTTAAGCTGACCCATATTGCTGGTGCCTACTGGCGTGGTGATGAGAAACGCCCCATGCTGCAGCGGATCTACGGCGTTGCCTTTGCCACCAGGGAGGCTCTCGACGAGCACCTGAAGAAGCTGGACGAAGCTGCCCGGCGTGACCACCGCAAACTGGGCAGGGACCTGGACCTGTTTAGTATTCATGAGGAAGCCGGGCCGGGGCTGGTTCACTGGCACCCCAAGGGAGCCACCATCCGCCGTATCATTGAGGATTTCTGGAAGGAAGAGCATATCCGGCATGGCTATGACCTCGTCTACACACCTCATATCGCCAAACTGGATTTATGGAAAACCAGCGGCCACTGGGAGTTCTACCGCGCGAGCCTGTACAGCCCGATGGAGATAGATGAGCAGGAGTATATCATCAAGCCCATGAACTGCATTGGCCATATTCTCATCTACCAGACCAAGCTGCGCAGCTACCGTGAGCTACCCCTGCGCTATGCCGAACTGGGTACGGTTTACCGCTATGAACGCTCCGGCGTCCTCCACGGACTGGCCCGAGTCAGGGGATTCACCCAGGATGATGCCCATATCTTCTGCCGCTTTGACCAGCTGGAAGACGAAGTCAGCAAGGTCTTGCAGCTGACCCGATTTATGATGGATACCTTCGGCTTCACCAAGTACCAGGTATTGCTGTCCACCCGCCCGGAGAAGTTCGCCGGTGACCCCCAGACCTGGGAGGAAGCCACCGGAATCTTGCGTAATGCCCTGGCTCGCTGCGGGATGGACTATGAAATAGACCCCGGGGAGGGGGTCTTTTACGGACCGAAGATAGATACCAAGATTGAAGATGCCTTGGGGAGAGCCTGGCAGGGCCCCACGGTTCAGGTTGATTTCAACCTGCCCCAGCGCTTCAAGGTTACCTATATTGGTGATGACGGGCAGGAGCACCTGGTCGCCATGGTGCACCGCACCGTGCTGGGGAGCATGGAGCGCTTCCTCGCCTCCCTCCTCGAACATTACGGGGGGGCCTTCCCCGTATGGCTGGCACCAGTTCAGGTAAAGATAATCCCCGTGGCTGACCGCCATGCCGACTATGCCGGCAAGCTGGGTAATGAGCTGAGAAGCGACGGAATCCGGGTGGAAGTGGATGACCGCTCGGAAAGGATGAACCTGAAAATCAGGCAGGCACAACTGGAGAAGATACCCTATATGCTGATTGTGGGTGATAGGGAGGTGGCCAATAACACGGTTTCAGTTCGCTTGCGCCACGGCGAGCAACTCAACAACCAGCCCTTGGCTAGTGTTAAAGAAAGGATCAAGACCGCTATAGCCAGGAAGGAAAAAGAGATTACCCTATGACCCTTAGCTTTCCGGGAAACAGATGGCCTTGATTTGATTACGACGCAAGAATATGGTATAGTTTTTCTTCGTAAGGCACCGGTGCTCTGAGGAGGTAAATAAGGACATAATTAAGGAACTGCGCGTCAACGACAGGATTACAGCCAAAGAAGTGCGCCTGGTGGGGGAAAAAGGGGAGCAGTTAGGTATTATGCCCTTAGCTCAGGCACGGGAGGTTGCCCGAAGACATGACCTTGACCTGGTAGAGGTAGCTCCTACGGCAACACCTCCGGTATGTCGCCTCCTCGACTACGGCAAGTATAAATACCAGCAAGCTAAGAAAGAGCACGAGGCGAAGAAGGGCCAGAAGGTTTCCTTGCTCCGGGAAATAAGGTTGCGCCCTAAGATCGGCAGCCATGACTTTGAGGCCAAAGCCAGGACAGCCAAGAAATTGCTGACCGAGGGGAATAAGCTTAGGGTGACGGTGCTGTTCCGCGGCCGTGAGGTCACCCACCCCGAGCTGGGCTGGAAGTTGCTGCAAAGGATGGCGGAAACACTGGGTGAGGTAGCTGCCATCGAGAGGCAACCAGTGATGGAAGGGAAGCGGATGAACCTCATCCTGGCACCCGCCTCGGCAGCCAAGGCCAAACCAGAGAAAAAGGAAGTTCAGAATGCCCAAGTTGAAAACTCATAAAGGGGCCCAACGCCGCTTCCATATTACCGGTAGCGGCAAGATTATGCGGATAAAGGGGCCCAAAAGCCACCTGCGCCGCAACAAAACCAAACGAGTCAAACGCCTACTTGATGGCAAGATACCGGTAAACCCCCGTGACCGGACACGGATCAAGAGGCTTATACCCTATGGCGTCTAGACAGGAGGAATAGTCCTTTGCCCAGAGTAAAACGAGGTATTACCACCCACCGCCGTCACAAGAAGGTTCTGGCGATGACCAAGGGACACCGGGGCACCAAACACTCCCTGTACCGCCGGGCCCATGAGTCCATGCTCAAATCACTGAGCTATGCCTACCGCCACCGCCGCGAGCGGAAGGGCGATATGAGGCGGCTGTGGATTTTACGGATAAATGCTGCCAGCCGGGCTCACGGGCTCACCTACAGTCAGTTTATCAGTGGTCTGAAGAAGTCCGGGGTTGAAATCAACCGCAAGATGCTCGCCGAGATGGCCGTCAGGGAGCCAGAAGCTCTGGCCAGCCTGGTAACCATGGTTAAGGAAAAGGCAGCAAGCTAGGCAAGGTGGACTGGTCACACCCCGGTTACCCATCCTCCCCCGTAATCAGAGACGGGAAATCAGGCATAACAATACGGGCAAGATAACAAAATGCGGCAGCAACTTGACGAGCTGAAGTCAAAAGCCCTCCACGAGCTAGCCCAGATTGACCAAACCCGGGAACTGCAATCGTGGCGGGTCCGCTACCTGGGTAAAAAGGGGGCACTGACCGCAATTCTACGCAGCCTGGCAAGCCTGCCCCTTGAAGAGAGGAAGACGGTAGGCAGTCATGCCAATCACATCAAGAGGCTCCTTGAAGACAGTCTAAAGCAGAAGGAGCAGGCACTCCGGGAGACCCAGCTGGCTACCGAGACCCAGCAAGAAGCCATTGATATTACCCTCCCCGGGCGTCCCTTCCCCACCGGACGCCTGCACCCAATTACCCAGACAATCAATGAGATGTGCGATATCTTTATCTCCATGGGCTTTCAGATTGTCACCGGGCCTGATGTGGAGTGGGACTACTACAACTTTGAGGCATTGAACATCCCCCGTGAGCACCCATCGCGAGATACCATGTCCACCTCCTGGATTGACTACCGGACAGAAAGCGGTGAGATGACCATGCTGCTACGCACCCACACCACCGCGGTAACTGCCCGGGTTGTGGAGACCATGAAGCCCCCGATACGGGTGATTGAACCGGGCAAGGTGTATCGCTATGAAGCCAGTGATGCCACCCATATCCCGATGTTCTACCAGATTGATGGCTTGGCGGTAGACAAAGGTATCACCATGGCTGACCTCAAGGGAACCCTCTACGAGTTTGCCCGGCGCTTCTTCGGCGAAGACAGAAGGGTGCGCTTCCGCTGCGATTACTTCCCCTTTGTAGAGCCCGGAGTTGAGATGGCTATTGATTGCCTGGCCTGCAATGGGAAGGGCTGCCGCCTGTGCGGCAACAGCGGCTGGATAGAAATACTGGGGGCGGGGATGACGCACCCCAAGGTGCTGGAGCGGGGCGGGATTGACCCCAAGGTATACAGCAGCTTTGCCTTCGGCATTGGCATTGAGCGGCTGCCCATGCTGCGCTACGGCATTGATGATGTCAGACTGTTTTACAGCAATGACCTCAGATTCCTGAGGCAGTTCTAGGACTGAGAAATGAAGGTCCCCCTGAAATGGCTAAAAGAATATGTGGACACAACGCTACCCCCCGCCGAGATAGCACAAAGACTGACCATGGCGGGTAGCGAGGTCAAGGGGATGCAGGTCATCGGCGGCTGGGAAAACATCGTCATTGGTCAGATAACGGCGGTTAACCCCCACCCCAATGCCGACCGCCTCCGCCTCGCCACAGTCAATCTGGGCACCGAGGAGGAGACGGTGGTCTGTGGTGCCCCCAATCTCAACGTTGGTGATAAGGTTGCCTTTGCCCGGGTCGGGGCAGAGCTCATTGACCCGTATAAGGGTACCGTAATGCGGCTGACCCCAGCTAAGATTCGCGGGGTTGTTTCCCGGGGTATGCTCTGCTCGGAAAAGGAGCTGGGCATATCGGATAGCCACGAGGGCATCATGGTGCTACCCCCGGAATTACCGGTGGGCGCCCCGCTGGCTGAGTATCTGGGTGATGTCATCCTTGACCTAGATATTACCCCCAACCGGCCTGATTGCCTCTCCATAATCGGCATCGCCCGGGAGGTGGCCGCCCTCACCGGAAAGAGCCCTCACATCCCGGAAATCACCTATGAGGAAGCGGGTTCCCCCATTGACGAGCAGATATCGGTAGAAATCGCTGCCCCGGAGCTGTGCGCCCGCTACTCCGCCAGCCTGATAACCGGGGTGAAGATAGCTGAGTCCCCCCGCTGGATGCAGGAGCGGCTCATCGCCTGCGGCATGCGCCCGATAAATAATATCGTTGACGTTACCAATTATGTGATGCTGGAATACGGTCAGCCCCTGCACGCTTTTGATTACGACAAAATCAGGGGGAAGAAGATTATCGTCCGCCGGGCCGCAAGCGGTGAAGTTATCCAAAGCCTGGATGGTGTGGAGCGAACCCTGTCCCCCGATATGCTGGTTATTGCTGACCAGGAACGGGCAGTAGCCATTGCCGGGATAATGGGTGGGGCCAACAGTGAGGTCACCGAAGCAACGACATCAATATTACTGGAGGCCGCCAGCTTTAGCCCGGCGAGCATCCACTACACCTCCCACAGTCTGCAACTAGTCAGTGAGGCCTCGATGCGCTTTGAACGCGGTGTCCGCCCCGGGCTAACCATGCCCGCCCTCAAACGGGCCACTCGGCTGATCATGCAGCTGGGTGGCGGTAAAGCCGCCAAGGGCATTACCGATGTTTACCCGGGGAAACAGGAGCCGGAGCCAATCCGGCTGGCACTAAGCGAGGTGAAACGAATCTTGGGCACCAGCTTCAGCCTAGAACAGGTAACCGATACCCTGACCTCGCTGGGCTTTGCCGCCAAACCCACTTCCGGCACCGAGGTCCTGGTTACTCCCCCCTACTGGCGCAGCGATATCAGCCATGAGGTTGATCTTATTGAGGAAGTGGCCCGCATTATTGGCTATGACCGGATTCCCCTGACCATGCTCAGCCAGCCCATCCCCCAGCACAACCCCGACCCCCTAATCACCCTGACACGGCAAATAAGAAATTACCTGGTCGGTCATGGCTTCCAGGAGCTCATTACCTACTCCCTGATCGGTCTGGGAACACTGAAGAAGCTATTCCCCGAAACCCAGCCACCACAACCAATGCCCCTTCGGGTGGCCAACCCGATGACCACCGAGCAGGAATACCTGCGCCCCAACCTCCGCGCCAACCTGCTC
This sequence comes from uncultured Dehalococcoidaceae bacterium, assembly GCA_964489415.1. Lineage (GTDB taxonomy): Bacteria > Chloroflexota > Dehalococcoidia > Dehalococcoidales > RBG-16-60-22 > CAZAYK01. The sequence goes on from CAZAYK010000023.1 coordinate 11,735, forward strand.
ACTGCCCTAGCCAGTAACCGCCGCCATGAGGACGGTGGTATCCGCCTGTTTGAACTGGGTAAGGTTTACCTCCCCCGGAACCGGGATTTGCCTGATGAGCCGGAGGTTCTCTGTGCCGTAATGGGTGGCCCCCGGGAGGACAAATCATGGTTGGGGGAAGAAGAGCCCTTTGGCTTTTTTGACGCCAAGGGCATTGCCGAGAGCCTGTTTAATCGTTTAAATCTCGAAGTTAGCTTTGCGCCCGCCGGTGACCCCGGCCTTCACCCCTCCCAACAGGCAGCCATAGTGGTTAGTGATAACCATCTGGGCATTGTCGGCAAAGTGCATCCCAAGGTTGCCGAGGCTTTTGAGATTAACGAGCCTATCTACCTGCTGGAAATCAATGTAACCGCCCTATTACCCCTCACCACCAGGCACAAAAGGTACCAGCCCGTGCCCCGTTTCCCCAGCATTGTTCGGGACATAGCCTTAATCGTTGACGCCAGAACAACCCACCGTCAGGTTGAGGAGATTATCAAGGGTTTCCCGCTGGTAGCCAAGGTCACCATCTTTGATGTCTATTCGGGAAAGCCGGTGCCCCCGGGCAAAAAGTCCCTCGCCTACCGCATTGTTTACCAGTCGCCAACCCACACCCTGGTAGATGAAGAGGTCAATGAGGTGCAGAAGAAAATTCTGGAGAAGCTGGGGCAACAACTCGGGGCTACCCTGCGTACGCAATAATTAGCTTACGGTAATCACGCCGGACCGGATACCATCTCCTTGAGCCGGGCCACAGCCTCCGCCAGTGGCACCAGCACCACCTCCCCATCGGCACGCTTCTTTATCTCCACACTATTGCTCTGCAGGGTACGGGGACTAAGGGTAAGCCGAATCGGTATCCCCAGCAGGTCAGCATCGTTAAACTTTATTCCCGCTGATTCCTCACGGTCGTCAAAAAGCACCTCCATACCGGCGGCTTCCAGCTCGGCATACAGCCTTTCCGCCACCTCAGCCACCGGTGAATCATCCCGGTAAAGGGGGCAGAGGTATATATGATAGGGGGCGATGGACAGGGGCCAGATGATTCCCTTATCATCGTGGCTGTGCTCAATGGCAGCCGCCAGCAGCCGGCCAATGCCTATCCCGTAACACCCCATCACAATGGGAC
>CAZAYK010000024.1:0-12078 GCA_964489415.1 uncultured Dehalococcoidaceae bacterium
GGTGGATGTGCTCACCCTTAGCGCTACCCCAATACCGCGCACCCTGCACATGTCTCTGGTAGGGGTGCGGGATATGAGCACCATGGAAACACCCCCTGAGGAGCGGCTGCCCATTAAAACCTATGTTGCTGAATATAACGAGCGTTTAATCCGGGAGGCCATACTCCGTGAGCTGGAGCGCAACGGGCAGGTCTTCTTTGTGCACAATCGGGTGCAGAGCATTGCCATGGTGGCCAGTCGCCTCCGGGAGCTGGTTCCCGAAGCCAGGGTTGCGGTTGCTCACGGGCAGATGCCTGAAGATGAGTTGGCGGCGGTGATGGCCGATTTCACCCGGGGCAGGAGCGATGTTCTGGTGTGCACCATCATTATTGAATCGGGGCTGGATATGCCCAATGTTAATACCCTGATTGTCAATCAGGCGGACAAGCTGGGTCTGACTCAGCTGTACCAGTTGCGGGGGCGGGTGGGGCGTGGCACTAACCTGGCCTATGCCTATTTTCTCTATGACGGGGGTAGGCTGACCCCGACGGCGGAAAAGCGGCTGCGGACAATATTTGAGGCTACTGAACTGGGGGCTGGTTTTAACATTGCCCTGAAGGACCTGGAAATCAGGGGGGCGGGTACCCTGCTGGGGCCGAGGCAAAGTGGCCACATCAGTGCTGTGGGCTTTAACCTGTACTGCCGGCTCCTGGCGGAGGCGGTTGAGGAGCAAAAGGCAAAAATGGCGGGCATCAGGGAAGCCCCGCGCCATCTCCCCCCACCCAGCATAGACCTCCCCCTGAGGGCCTATATCCCGGAGGAGTATGTGGCTGACCTCACCACCCGGCTTGCCCTGTATCAGAAGCTGGCCAGGCTGGACGGGGCGGAGCAGCTTGATGACATTGCCAGGGAGTTCTATGACCGCTTCGGGGCACTGCCGCCGGAGGTGGAAAACCTGCTCTATGCCATCAGGATTAAGTTACTGGCTGCCCGGGCGGGCATCGAGTCCATCGCCACCGAAGACGGGCAGGTGGTCATCCGGCTCTTTCCCGGCAGGCAGCTTGACCGAGGGGAACTTGATTCCTTTGGGGATCAGGTAAAGGTGGGGATAAGCCAGCTAAGGCTGAACCTGAGACACCTGGGAAAAGGGTGGCCGCAGGTACTGGAGGAGGTGGTGAGAAGAGTAGGGGATAAGGAGGGGCGTTAGCCCCTCCTTTTTTAGCTTGATTCTTGCTTTCCCGAGGCAGTAACCCTGCTGCCTAATATCTGGTTAATGGTTTAAGCGGAACCTCTTATCCAGGCACCTCTTGAGATTCTGCAGCGATTTGCCTAGTTCTTCCAGACCTCGGGCAATTTCGACCAGTTCCGCCTCCACATTGGTTGCCTGGCACCGGGGACAGATAACCACGCCTCCGTCGAGTAGCTGGTGGAGGCTAACCGGGAATTCCTCATGGCACTCCGGACAAGGAAAATCAATGGTCAACTCTTCTATTTCCATAGTAACACCTGCCTGTGAGTGGTTTCTGCCGATAGCCTCCGGCCACTGGGGGCAGCACCATCGGTGCTACCTTTTACTGGGAGACTTGTAGTCAGGGTAAGGGTTAACCCCCAGGTCTCTGTGATAAATTTAGCATGGGGACATAAAGATAAGCATAAAGGATCATAAAGAATTCGTGAAGATTTCACTAAGCTTTTATAAAAAAGTTGATTGGTGGGGCGCAGAATAAGGTAAAAAAATTGCCGTATTGGTGCGGAAACCGGGGGCGGATTGTGTTATACTTGGTGGTGGTAGGGTGTACCGGTTGCCTTATTCGGTCAACCGGGTTGGGTGAGGGAAGGGTGGAGTCCTTTCTGTTTATTGTTATTCCATGGATATCCGGCAGGTAGTATTGGAGGTTGACGGTATCACCATTTCCGGGCGGCTTTATCTGCCCGCCGGGGGGAATAAATATCCCGCAGTTGGCATCTGTCATGGTATTCCCTCGGGCAAGCCTAATGACCCCGATGACGGCGGCTATCCCGAGCTGGCAGAAAGGCTCTGCCGTGATGGGTTTATTGCCTTTATTTTCAACTTCCGGGGGTGTGGGGATAGTGGCGGTAACCTGGATCTTCTCGGCTGGACCCGAGACCTTACCGCGGCAATCAATTACCTCTGGGGTTTGCCCCAGCGGGACCAGCCTCATCTCGGGCTACTTGGCTTCAGTGGCGGGGCGGCTGTTGCCATCTATGTTGCCGCGCACGACCGCCGGGTGTCGTGCGTGGCTAGCTGCGCCGCTCCGGCGGAATTTGGCTCTCTCCTCAGCGGTGATGAGCCGCAGTTGATGGTTGACCACTTTCGCCGTATTGGCACGATACGGGATGCTGGTTTTCCCCGTTCTGCCGAGGAGTGGCTTAACCGCTTCCGGTTGGTTAGCCCCATGAAATACATAGCCGGTATTGCCCCCCGGCCGCTACTCTTGGTGCATGGTGACCAGGATGAGACGGTGCCGGTGGATCATGCCTACCGGCTCTACCACAGTGCCGGGGAACCCCGGGAGATAGTCATTATTGAGGGGGCCGGGCATAATCTGCGGCGGGATGACCGGGCACTGGCGGCTGCCCTCAGCTGGCTGAAGCGCCGGTGCCGGGGTAATTTGAGATAGGTTGACCCCTATCGGGAAAGGGTTTATAATTAAACTGCAGCTAGTCAGGACTAAGCAAAAGGCAGGTAGTTTTGCACGAGTCTTGCGCCGTCTTTGGCATCTATTCCCCTACCGAGGATGTAGCTCGTCTTACCTTCTTTGGTCTATTTGCCCTTCAGCATCGTGGTCAGGAAAGCTCGGGCATTGCCACTGCTGACGGCAAGAAAATCCGGGTTTATACCGGGATGGGCCGGGTTTCCAATGTATTTAGTGAGGACTCACTAAGCCATCTTTCCGGGCATATTGCCATTGGCCATAATCGTTATTCCACGGCGGGTTCCAGCCGAGTAGGTAATGCCCAGCCGATTGTTGTCGGCAGTGGTAGCAATACCATTGCCATCGCCCATAACGGTAATATTGTTAATGCCAGTTACCTTTATGAGGAACTGTCCGGGCAGGGCTATACCTTCAAAACCTCCACCGATACCGAGGTTATTGCTAACCTCATCCTTTCCTCTCCGGCGAAGAGTTGGGTCGAGCGGGTGCGGTATGCCATGCGCCGGCTGCAGGGTGCCTATTCTCTGGTGATTGCCACCCCAGACAGCCTGTTTGCCGTTCGTGACCCTCTTGGGGTGCGCCCCCTGTGCCTGGGCAATCTTGATGGTGGCTGGGTGATTGCCTCGGAGAGTTGTGCCCTGGATCATATTGGCGCGGAATTTATCCGTGAGGTTGAACCGGCGGAGATAGTGGCTATTAACGCCAATGGGATGGAAAGCTATCGGGGGGATTCATCAAGCCGGGGGCTGTGTGTCTTTGAATTTATTTACTTTGCTCGCCCGGATAGTGTCATTAATGGGCAGCTGGTTCACCTGGCGCGGCAGGCGATGGGAGCCCGGCTGGCTCAGGAGCATCCCGTTGAGGCAGATTTGGTCATGGGGGTGCCTGATTCAGCAATTGCGGCTGGTATCGGTTATGCCTGCCAGTCAGGAATTCCGATTGCCGAGGGTTTGATTAAGAACCGTTATGTGGGCCGCACCTTCATTGAGCCAGACCAGCGTCTCCGTGACCTTGGTGTCAAGCTGAAATTCAATCCATTACCCCAGATGCTTAGTGGCAAGCGGCTGGTGGTGGTGGATGACAGCATTGTGCGGGGCACGACGACTCCCAGTGTGGTGAGGATACTGAAACGTGCCGGAGCTAAGGAGGTCCACATGCGCATCTGTGCCCCGCCCATCCGCTACCCCTGTTTCTTTGGTGTGGATATGGCTAGCCGCCGGGAGCTGATCGCCGCCCAGAAGAGCATATCCGAAATCAGGGATTTCATTGGCGCTGATTCGCTGGGTTATATGAGCATTGAGGGGCTGATTAAATCGGTGGCTTTGCCCCGGGATACCTTCTGCATGGCCTGTTTTACCGGTGATTATCCCATCCCGGTTCAGCTGGAGATGGATAAGCTGGCTCTGGAAATAATGGCGGTTGGCCGGGAAACTGATGTCAAGCGCTAGCTAGCGCCCCCCACGTAATTGATGACTTCAGGGAATTGTCTCTATATTCCCTGAAGTTTTTTATTGGCCGGGCAGTTGACAAAGTGGTCATGATGGGGTAAATTAATAGAACAACTGTTCTGTACTGATGAACTTTGATGAAACAGCTATCCGCCAAACAGCAGCAGATTATTGATTTTATTCACCAGTTTCTGGCTGACCGGGGCTATCCGCCCACGGTTAGGGACATACAGGCAGGCTGTGGGATTAGTTCCACCTCGGTGGTGGATTATAATTTACGTATCCTGGAGAGGGAGGGCTATATCCGCCGTCATCGTGAGGTTTCCCGGGGTATTGAGCTGCCCGGTAGTTCCCCCCGGTCTCTGGTGCCGGTTCCGATAGTGGGGCAGATTGCCGCCGGTAAGCCGATACCGGTACCCACCCCGGATACCTGGGATATTACTGCTGGTGCCGAGACCGTGGGGGTAGCCGGAGAGCTGTTGCCGGGGCGGGAAGGGGTCTATGCCCTGGTGGTGAGGGGCTGGTCAATGGTGGATGCCTTGATTAGCGATGGTGATATTGTCCTGATGCAGAATGTGAGTGTGGTGGAAAACGGTGAGATGGCGGCGGTATGGCTCAAGGAGGAAAAGGAGGTCACCCTGAAGAGGGTCTATGTTGAACCGGGGCGTGTTCGCCTTCAGCCGGCCAACCGGGAGATGCCGCCATTCTACACCGACCCTGATAATGTTGAAATTCAGGGCAGGGTGATTGGGGTCATCCGGCGACTGGTCTGAAGCATAAGGAAACCACTTCTCCCTGGTGAGTTGCTTGATTTGATTTTTGGTGGACAATCATTGTAGATTAGGGTAGCAGTTGTGGTGGGCACGGGCTAGTAAAGAGGGAGAAGTGATATTAGCTCAGTTTCAGACGGTAGGGCGTGACCTGTTTGCCGGGGGGTTGGTCTCCGCCAGTGGCGGCAATTTGAGTATCCGGTTGGGGGACCGCATCATCATCACTCGCCGCGGTAGTATGCTCAATTGCCTGGAGGAGCATGATTTAATCGAGACCGGGATAAGCCGCAACAGCCGCTCGACACCCCTGGCTTCGGTAGAGTTACCGGTGCATCGGGCTATTTATCAGGAAACACAGGCGCTAGCTATTGTTCACGCCCATCCCCCTCATGCGGTGGCCCTCTCCCTGACCGATACCGAAATTGTGCCCAGCACTGTTGATGGGCTTTCCGCAATCGGCACCGTCCCGGTGTTAGGCTGGAATGTGGAGGTTAAACCCGGCTGTCTGGCTGAGGAAATTGCCCAGGCATTAAAGCGGCACCGGATAGTCATGGTTCATGGTCACGGCAGCTTTGCCATCGGTCAGTTACTGGAGGAGGCCTATAATTATACCACCATACTGGAGGAAAGCTGCCGCATCCTCTGTCTGCTCCGGTCATTACAGGTAAGCCCGGCGGAACGGTAGATTACTTGGGATAGACCGGGGTGCACCATTTGAGGTATTTGGGATTATTGCCCCGGATGACATCGGCGTAGATTTCCTGCAGTTTCTTGGTTATCTCACCAATTTCACCGTTACCAATCTTGCGGTGGTCTATTTCGGATACCGGGGTCAGGTGGGCGGCGGTGCCGGTAAGGAAACACTCATCGGCGGTATAGAGCTCACTGCGGTCAATCGGTCTAAATATTGTTTCGATGCCCAGCTCATTTTTCGCCAGCTCGATTACCGTATTCCGGGTAATCCCGATGAGGATATTATTATAGCTGGCTGGGGTGACTAATTTGCCATCAATGACGAGGAAGATGTTCTCGCCGCTGCCTTCGGAGACGTGACCATCCGGGGAGAGCATAATGGCCTCATCAAAGCCGTTGCTTATCGCCTCGGTTTTGGCCAGGGCATTGTTAACGTAGATTCCGGTGACCTTGACCTGGGGTGGGATCACATTGTCGGGCGGTCGGTGCCAGGAAGAAACACCGCATCGGGCTTTATCCATATCCAGATAAGGCCCCCAGGGGATAACCAGGATCAGGAAGTCATCGTCTAGGTCGTGCAGGCGCACCCCCAGGGATTGGGAGCTTTTATAGGCAAGGGGGCGGATGTAAATGTCTTCCTTAAAGCCGCATTTAGCTACCAGGTCAACGGTTATCTGGCACATCTCGTCTACGGAATAGGGCAGGTTGATCATCATCACCCGGCAGCCACTGGCCATTCTCTGGTAATGTTCTCTGAGGCGGAAGATGTACATCTGCTGCTGCTCCTCGTTCCAGTTGCCCCGGATACCCTCGAAGATGCTGGTACCGTAGTGGAGGGCATGGGTCATAATCCCGATCTTGGCTTCCTCCAGCGGAACGAACTGCTTTTGAAAAAAGGCATATGACGGCATCTAACCAGTCTCCTTTGGCAAATTCCCGTCTATTATAGCTAGTACTGGTTGGGAAAACAAGCCGGGGGGTGCCCTCGTGGACTCCCTTTAGCCCTTGGGGCTGTCTCTTGGTTAACCTACCGGGATAGGCTCGGTGTGTGCCGGGTGTAGCCGTCGTCACCCTGGGGGAAGATGTCTCTTAGTAGTAACGTCCGGCCGGTTTGTATCGCGGTAAAACCATACTTATTACGGATGCGGTCAATGGCGGCAGTTATCCTTTCCAGCTTCTCCGTGGATGAATCCAGCATATCCGGCTGCCGGCCCGCTTCAACTAGGTGGGATACCCCGATGCCGATGAGGCGCACCGGCTGTCTCTCTCGGGCCAGCTCTTTATCCAGTAGCCTGCATCCGGTATCAAATATGGTCTGGTCAGTATCGGTGGGTCGGCTCAGGGTCTGCTGGCGGGTGATGGTGGTAAAGTCAGCATATCTCAGTTTTATGGCGATACACCTTGCCAGCTTGTTGCGTTGGCGCAGGTCACTGCCCACCTGTTCCCCCAGATAGCGCAGGGTTGCCTTGAGCAGGGTGCTATTTGTGGTGTCCTTGGCGAAGGTGGTTTCCCGGCTGATGGACTTGGCTTCCCCGGGTGGCTCTACCCTTCGGTCATCAATGCCGTTGGCGTAATTATGGAGTATTTCACCGTAGGCACCAAAGCAGCTCTTAAGCACGGTTAAGGGTAGGGTGGCCAGTTGGCCGATGGTGCCAACCCCCAGACCGGTTAGTACTTGCTGGCTCTTCTTGCCGATTCCCGGCAGTTTATCTATGGGCAGGGGGGCAAGGAAGGCGCCTTCCTTGCCGGGAGGTACTTCAAGAAGACCATCCGGCTTGGACAGGTCAGCGGCAACCTTGGCGACCACCTTGCCGCTGGCAATGCCGATTGATGCGATAAGCCCCAGTTCGTCTTTAATTCGTTTTTTTATGGCGGCGGCCATCTGCCTAATTGAGCCATGGAGGGATTCAAAGCCGGTAGCATCAAGGTAGGCTTCATCCAGTCCTAGTGGTTCCAGGTAGGGTGAGAAGTCAGCCAATATCGCCATAAACCTCCGTGACGCCGCACGGTATCTGGAGAAGTTGCCCTCAATAAAGATTGCCTGGGGACAGAGGCGGCTGGCGGTGGTGAGGGGCATCCCCGAGTGCAGGCCAAAGGCGCGGGCTTCATATGAGGCGGCGGCGACTACCCCCCGGCGGTGAGGCTTACCCCCCACGACTACTGGCTTACCTTTGAGGTCAGGGTTGAGAGCCTGCTCCACCGAGGCGAAGAAGGCATCCAGGTCAACATGCATGATACGGCGGGTCATTGTTGCCCCCGTGAAATAAACTCTCTAACCCGGCGGGTAAAGACGCCCCTTTCCAGAAGCACGCGACGCCGGCATTTGAGGCACTTTATGCCGATATCAGCCCCCACCCTTACCACCTCCCACTGATCGCTACCGCAGGGGTGCTTCTTTTTGAGGCGAACAATATCGCCCAGTTTTATCTCCATCACCATTGCGCTATATATTCTACCGTGGTATTACGGGATTATAAAGTGGCCCCCGCTAGCAGTGGGCTGGGCAGGGGAGTGGCCGGGTAGGGGTTTTTCTAGGCGGAGATGCCAGCAAGAAGCTCGTTGATCTGGTTGCGGAGGTTGAGGGCGGTGTGGCGGGCGGCCTCGGCGAAGTCTTTTCCTCGTGAGGCATATAGTATCTGGCGGGATGAGTTGATGATTGTTTTTTGCTGTTGCTTATCAACGCCGTAGCGCACCACCAGAGCCAGTTCCCCACCCTGGGCGCCGATGCCCGGTATCAGGATGGGCATTTCGGGGTGGTGCTGGCGGATTAGCTTTAACTCTTCGGGGTAGGTGGCGCCAACCACCAGCCCCAGATTGCCCTGAGTGTTCCATTGGCTGACCTTATTGGCAATTATTTCAAACAGGGAGAGGTAACTCCCCGCTATCTCACAGCGGAGGTCTTGGAAATCGGCGGCGCCAGCATTTGAGGTGCGGCAGAGAATGAACACCCCCCGATCCTGATACTGGATGAAGGGCTCAATCGAGTCAAATCCCAGGTAGGGACTTACCGTGGTGGCGTCAAAGTTAAAGTGGTCAAAGATAGCCTGGGCATAGGCCTTCGCCGTATTGCCAATATCACCCCGCTTGGCATCACCGATTACCGGTATCTCATCGGGTATGTAGCTCACCGTTTTTCTCAGGGCATCAATGCCTTCATCCCCACGAGCTTCGTAGAAGGCGAGGTTGGGTTTGTAGGCGCAGACTAGGTCTGAGGTAGCGTCAATGATTGCCTGGTTAAATTCAAATATCCCTATCCCCTCGGGCATCCGTGTCGGGTCAGGGTCAAGTCCGATGCAGAGCAGACTCCGGTTCTTCTGCCTGGCCTGAGCCAGCTTTTCCATGAAGGTCACTGTGGCCTCCTGGGCTAGGATAGCGCCGGGCGGGCAGGGTTAATCACTGGCAGTCTCTGACTGCGTAGTTTTCGCCTCGGGGGGTAGCATATTATCCAGGATTTTCTCCAGCGCCATGGTATGGCTGCACAGCCCCCAGTTGGAGAAAAAGGAGCAGGAGCAATGCCACTTGCCATCCTGGTAACGGGTATTATACTCGTTATTATCACCGCGGAATTTCACGGAGAATTCGGTGAAGGTAACCCGTTCCCTCTCCTGGGCGTAGCGCTTGGCTTTTTCAATTTTCCCTATCAGGCTTGACTGCATCTCGGTTGCCTCCTCAAATTGAGAAGCACTGGCCTCTTCCGGCACAGTGCTTCTGCTCTCGTCACATGATAGCTGGCCATGGCTAAACACGTAACCACCACTCGTTACCCCCATAATTGTAATCCCTTTTTGCCGATAAGTCTAGTGGCGCTGACATTGGCCGGTAACCGAATTTGCCTGGGGGGAGCAGTTCCGGTAAAATGGGAAGGATAAACAAATTTTGGCGAGGTAACCACTGATGCCTATTTATGAATACGAGTGCAGTCATTGCCGCTTCCGCTTTGAAAGAAAGCAGGGGTTTGATGACGCGGCCGAGGCGGTGTGTCCCCAGTGCGGGCAAAGGGCGCACCGTGTCTTTCACCCCACCCCGGTTATTTTCAAGGGAAGCGGTTTCTATATTACTGACAGCCGGAAGGGAAGCGGGGGCGGTGGGGTAGCCGGGCAGCCGGAAGCCGGACAAAAGGGAGAACAAAAGGGTAAATAGGGTTATGAAGGCACTGCTGCAGCGGGTCAGCGGGGCGTCGGTTCGTGTTGGTGGGGAGGAGGTGGGCAGGATTGGGCGGGGGCTGGTGGTGTTTCTCGGGGTAGCCCACGGGGATACCCCAAAGGATGCGGAGTACTTGGCCGAGAAGATTGCTCACCTGCGCATTTTTGCTGATGACCAAGGCAGGTTTAACCTTTCCGCTCGGGATATAGACGGCGAGCTACTGCTGGTGAGCCAGTTTACCCTTCTCGCCGATACTAGGCGGGGGCGCCGGCCCAGTTTTACTGAGGCGGCCCCCCCGGCTCAGGCGGAGGAGCTATTTGACTACTTCGTGGCTCAATCCCGGGCTACCGGGTTGAGGGTGGCCACTGGGCGTTTCCAGCAACATATGCTGGTGGAAATCCACAACGATGGTCCGGTGACGATAATGCTGGACAGCCGGGACAAGTTCCCCGAGCGCTCTTAGTCCACGCTCTCCAGCTCAAGGCTGATATCCAGTGCCTTGGGGGAGTGGGTGAGCGCCCCGATGGAGATAATATCAACCCCCGTCCTGGCTATCTGCCCGACATTAGCCAGGGTGATCCCGCCGGACGCTTCTATCTTAGCCCGGCCGGCAACTAAGGCTACCACTCGGCGCATTTCATCAGGGCTCATATTATCCAGCATGATGATATCCGCCCCGGCGGTAGCAGCATCGAGGGCTTCCTCGGTGGTGGTGACCTCAACTTCGACCTTCATTCCGGCGGGGGCATTCGCTTTGGCTTGGGCGACAATTTGCTGCAGGGTCAGACCCTGAGCCCGTAGTGCGGTGAGATGGTTGTCTTTAATCAGTATCCCATCACCGAGGTGAAACCGGTGATTCTGCCCGCCACCGAGGCGCACCGCGTATTTTTCCAGCAGTCTGAGACCGGGGGTGGTTTTCCGCGTATCGGTAATCACGGCGGTGGTGCCACTGGCTTCGGCGACGTATTGTGCGGTTAGTGAGGCAATGCCACTGAGTCTCTGGACAAAATTGAGGGCAACCCGCTCCGCTTTGAGGATGCTTATCACCCTGCCGGCTATGGTGGCAATTTGGTCTCCCGGCTTAATCTTGGCTCCGTCGGCGATGAGTATGGCTACCTTAAGTGAGGGGTCAACTTGCTGGAAGATGAGCCGGGCGATGTCACCCCCGGCCAGTATCCCCGGTTCTTTAGCCAATATTACCGCCTTGCCCGTCTGGTCAGGGGGGATTAAGGCCTCACTGGTGATATCCCCGTGACCAACATCTTCTGCCAGGGCGAGGTTGATGATGTTGGCAACCTCTGCGTCTGAGAGTGGAGGCGTATTGGTCACCCCTAGCCTCGTTTAGATTCTCTCTTTGTCCCGCCGGCCGACGACACTACTTCTGGCTACCCTGATGGTTGCCCCGGACTCTACCTTGAGGACCACGCTATCCTCACTTATGCTTTCAATCTGCCCGTAGATGCCCCCGCTGGTGATGACCTTGTCACCCTTCCGTAACTGACGGATCATGGTCTCTAGTTCCTGCTGCCGCCGGCGCTGGGGCCGGATCATGAGCACATAGAACAAGCCGAAGATGATGATCAGAAAGATGATTATTGTCCAGTCGAACTTGGCTGGTTCTCCTTCCTCCCCCGGGAGACAACCGCTAAACAATACCGCTAGGGTAGTCACCCATCCTGCTATTAGTCCCCACTTTAACATTTGGCGCTTATCCTCCTAATTGGTGTTATTTAAAGCTACCTCACCCTGGAGTGACCAGGGGCTGGTTCTCTTTATCCGGATATTGACCAGTTGCCCCAGATAGTCCTGGCCGTCACTGAAGAATACCAGCTTATCGGTGCGGGTTCGCCCCCGCCACTTACCCTTTACCTTACCATCCACCAGGACTTCGACTACCTTGCCTTGTAGCCGGGCGTTAATTTCCGTGGCGATTTCCTGCTGGAGCTGTTCGATTCTAGCCAGCCGCTCCCTTTTCTGGGGAGGCGGGACATTATCCTCAAGTTCCCGGGCGGCCATCGTCCCCGGCCGGGGCGAATAGGCAGCTACATGGACTGTATCAAACTTTAGCTCGGAGAGCAAGTCATAGGTGTGCTGGAACTGCTCCCGGCTTTCCGAGGGGAAGCCGACAATGACATCGGTGCTCAGGGCTACCCCGGGTATTTGGCGGCGGATTTGAGTTATGAGCTGCCGGTATTGGGCCACTGTGTAGCCCCGTCTCATTGCCCGGAGGATATCGTCATCGCCGGACTGGACGGGCAGGGAGATATGCTCGCAGACCTTGTCCAGCTTGGCTACCGCCTCGATAAGCCGGGAGGTCATGTCCTTGGGGTGATTGGTCAGGAAGCGGATGCGAGCTAATCCATCCAG
>CAZAYK010000025.1:0-12054 GCA_964489415.1 uncultured Dehalococcoidaceae bacterium
CTCCACCTGCCGGGCTCCCCGCCTGACTGCTTCCAGGCTGTTGGCCACGGCCAGACCCAGGTCATCGTGGCAATGCACACTGACCACCGCCCGGCTGATATTGGGCACACGGTGGCAGATCCCCTCGATTAGATTGCCGAACTCGCCAGGAATGGCATAACCCACGGTATCCGGGATATTCACCGTAGTAGCCCCAGCATCAATAACCGCCTCCACTATCTGATAGATATATTCCGGTTCCGCCCGGCTGGCATCCATTGGGGAAAACTCGATATCTTCTGTGTACCTTTTCGCCCGGGCCACCATAGTGCGTGCCATCTCCAGAATCTCATCCCGGCTCTTCTTGAGCTGGTGCATAATGTGGATATCCGAGGCGGACAGGAATACGTGGATCCGCGGCTGGGCTGCCTCCCTAACCGCCTCCCAGGCCTGGTCAATATCACCAGCATGAGCCCGGGCCAGGGCACAGATTACCGGGCGGCGAACCTCCCGGGCAATAAGCCTCACCGCCTCAAAGTCACCCGGGGAGCTGGCGGGGAAGCCCGCCTCAATAACATCAACACCGAGCTTATCCAGCTGCTGGGCAATCTCCAGCTTTTCCTGAATATTCAGCGTTCCCCCCGCCGCCTGCTCACCATCCCGCAAGGTGGTATCAAAGATGATTACCCTTTCCATATTGGTCTAACCCACTGCTACCCCTTGGTCCACGGCATCATCCTACGCAGCTCCCGACCGACCACCTCAATGGGGTGTTCTGCTTCCATGCGCTTGAGGGCATTGTACACCGGGCGGCCGGCCTGGTTTTCCAGAATCCACTCCCGAGCAAAGGTCCCGTCCTGAATCTCGGCCAGTATCTGCTCCATTTCCTGCTTGACCATATCATCAATAACCCGTGGCCCCCGGGTATAGTCACCGTATTCGGCGGTATCACTTACCGAATAGCGCATATAGCTTAAGCCACCCTGATAAATCAGGTCAACAATCAGCTTAAGCTCGTTAAGCACCTCAAAATAGGCGATCTCGGGCTGATAGCCCGCCTCAACCAGTACCTCAAAGCCAGCCTTGATCAGCGAGGTAACCCCCCCACACAGCACTGTCTGCTCACCGAAGAGGTCAGTCTCCACCTCTTCGGCGAAGGTAGTCTCGATTATGCCGGCTCGGGCACAGCCAATGCCCTTGGCATAGGCCAGGGCAAGGTCCTTGGCCTTGCCCGAGGCATCCTGCTCCACAGCCATGATTGCCGGCGGCCCGGCACCCTCGGTATAGAGCTGACGCAGCATATGGCCGGGGCACTTGGGAGCCACCATGGTCACATCAACATCAGGCGGGGGGATAACCTGTCCGTAGTGGATGGTGAAGCCATGGGCATACATCAGCATGTTGCCGGCAGCCAGCCCCTTCTCGATAAATTTATAGTACACCTCTCGCTGAAACTGGTCAGGAACCAGCATGACCACAATGTCAGCCTCCCGGGCAGCCTTATCCGCAGTGGTGACGTCAAAGCCAGCCTCCCGGGCATTCTTCCAGCCCGGGCTGCCCTCGGCTTCAGCCACAATCACCTGGCAGCCACTATCCCGGAGGTTTTGGGCATGGGCATGCCCCTGGCTACCATAGCCAATAATGCCCACCTTTTTCTCCTTGAGCAAGTTCAGGTCAGCATCCTTGTCATAATATATCTTGGCCATAATGTATCATCTCCTTCCCCATCTAATGCTTAGCCACGGAATGAGTGCTGGTTACTTCTTTTCACTGGCCTTGGCCGGTTTTTCCTCACCGGCCAGTGAGCCCTTGCTACCCCGAACCATGGCAATGCGCCCGGTTCGGGCTATCTCCCGGATGCCAAAGCCACGAAGCAACTTCAACATGGAATCAATCTTGTCCTCATCCCCGGTAATCTCAATCGTCAGCGAATCAGTGGCAACATCAACTATATTGCCACGGAAGATATCGGCAATCTCAATGATCTCACTTCGCGTTGCCGAGGTAGCCCGGACCTTGATTAAGGCCAGCTCCCGAACAGTGATATCGTCCCCGGTAATATCCGCCACCTTAACCACATCGACAATCTTATCCACCTGCTTCCTTACCTGCTCCACCATTGCCGTGGAACCATTGACCACAATGGTCATCCGCGATAAATGGGGTATCTCACTGTGTCCCACGGCAATACTCTCAATATTGAAGCCACGCCTGCGGAAAAGGCTGGCCATCCGATTGAGCACCCCGGGCTTGTCAGCGACCAGGGCAACTAGGGTGTGCTTCGTCGCGGCCATGCTGGCACCTCTTTCTTCGGTCCTTCAATGAATTCCACGGTTGCCGCCCCGGGAGGCACCATGGGAAAGACATTCTCCTCCGGTTCCACCATAAAATCTATCAGAAATGGGCCATCATGAGCCATGGCTTGCTCAAGGGCAGGAACCACTTCTTCCTTGCGGGTGACCCTCATCCCGGCGAGACCATAGGCTTCAGCAATCTTAACAAAGTCAGGGCAGGATAGTGGCGTGGCGACATACCGTTTACCATAGAACAGCTCCTGCCACTGCCGAACCATTCCCAGATAGCCATTATTGAGAACCGCTATCTTGATGGCAATCCTGTCCTGAGCCACCGTTCCCAGTTCCTGGATGGTCATCTGCAAGCTGCCATCACCATCAATGCACCATACAGTGCTCTCGGGACACCCCACCTTGGCCCCAATGGCTGCCGGGAGGCCATAGCCCATGGTACCCAGCCCCCCTGATGAAATCAGGGTATTGGGCTTGGTATACACATAATGTTGGGCAGCCCACATCTGGTTCTGGCCAACCCCGGTAGTGATGATCGCCTCCCCCCCGGTTACCTCGTAAAGCTGGCGAACCACATACTGAGGCAGAAGTGACCCCGTCTCCCTAATCTCCAGAGACGGATGCTGCCGGCGCCACTCCTCCAGCTGCTGAATCCAGCCCACATGCTCCCGGGGTTCAACCAATTTGTTCAATGCCTGAAGCACCCTCTTCACATCACCAACGATGGGGACATCCACCCGCATGTTCTTACCGATTTCCGCAGGGTCTAGATCAACGTGGATGATGCGGGCATGGGGGGCAAAGGCACTTATCCTCCCGGTAACCCGGTCATCAAACCGCATACCCACGGCAATCAGCAGGTCAGTACTGTCCACTGCCTTGTTCGCCCAAGCCATGCCATGCATACCCACCATGCCACAACTCAGCATATGGGTCTCCGGGAAGCAGCCAATGCCCAGTAAGGTAGTCACCACTGGTATCTGGGCAGTCTCGGCAAGATGCCTCAGCTCATCATGGGCACCAGAAAGCAGTACCCCCCGCCCCGCCAGAAGGAGCGGTTTCTCAGACTCATTAATCAGCTTGGCTGCCTTCTTAATCTGGGCAGGGTGCCCCTGCTCAATCACCTTATAGCCGGGCAAGTCCACCCTACTGGGATAGCTGACCTCAGTCTGGTCCAGGAAAACGTCTCTGGGCACATCAATCAGCACCGGCCCGGGACGACCGCTCCTCGCCAGATAAAAAGCCTCCTTCACTATCCCCGGCAAGTCATTCACGTCAAGCACCAAATAATTATGTTTGGTTATGGGCAGGGTGATGCCGGTAATATCGGTCTCCTGAAAGGCATCCTTACCGATGAACGGCCGGGTAACCTGCCCGGTAATGGCTACCATTGGCACCGAATCAAGGTGAGCTGTGGCGATACCGGTTACCAGATTGGTCGCCCCCGGACCCGAAGTGGCCAGGCAGACACCCACCTTCCCCGTAGCCCGGGCATAGCCATCAGCAGCATGGGCGGCACCCTGTTCATGGCGCACCAGAATATGACGCAGCTGGGGATATTTGGGCAGGGTATCATAAAGGGGCAGCACCGCCCCACCGGGGAAACCAAAGATAACCTCTACCCCCTCCTGCACCATACCTTCACAGATAACTTGGGCACCAGTTCGCTTCATTACAGCCCCCCCTAGCGGCTAAATACGGCTCCGGTGCTGGCGGAGCCAACTCTATCGGCATAGCGTCTGAGATAACCGGTCTTCACCCGGGGTTCAAATTCACCCAGCTTGGCCAGGCGCTCCGTTATCTCCCGCTCACTAAGCCTTACATCAAGCCGATAATGGGGAATATCAATACTAATTATATCCCCATCTTGCACGGCAGCAATAGGCCCCCGGCTGGCAGCTTCAGGGGAGACATGCCCGATAGCCGCCCCACGGGTGGCCCCGGAAAACCGCCCATCGGTAATCAGCGCCACCTCCCTATCCAGGCCAATACCACTCAGCAGCGAGGTGGGGGTCAGCATCTCCCTCATCCCCGGCCCCCCTTTGGGGCCCTCATAGCGAATCACCAACACATCACCCTTTGTGATGGCACCATTCATGATTGCCCTCGTGGCTGCCTCCTCAGAGTCAAAGACCCGGGCCGGCCCGTGATGCACCATCATCTCCGGGGCCACGGCAGCCCTCTTGACCACCGCCCCCTCTGGGGCCAGATTGCCAAACAGCATCACCAGCCCTCCGATGGCGGAGTGGGCATTAGCAACAGGGCGAATGACTTCTTTATCCACAATCCTCCGATGGGCAATATTCTCTGCCACCGTTTTACCGGTCACCGTCCTTGCCTCCAGCTTTAACAACCCATTTAGTTCCGCCATCACCGCCGGGATACCCCCCGCCCGGTCCAGGTCTTCGATATGGTTATCCCCCGCCGGTCTCAGCTTACAGAGATAAGGGGTATGCTCACTTATCTCATTTATCATTGCCAGGGGGAAGTCAATGCCGGCTTCATGAGCAATCGCCTTAATATGCAGCACGGAATTGGTGCTACCCCCCAGGGCGACATCAACAGTAAAGGCATTATAAATGGCATCCTTAGTGATAATATCACGGGGGCGAATATCATCGGCCCAAAGCTGCATCACCCGCCGGCCGGCTTCCCGAGCCAAGCCCTGCCGCCGGGCATCAACTGCCGGAATAGTGCCGTTGCCGGGTAGCCCCATCCCCAGGGCCTCGGTCAGGCAGTTCATGGTGTTAGCGGTAAACATCCCCGAGCAGCTACCACAGCCGGGGCAAGCCAGCTCCTCCAGCTCATGGAGCTCCTCCGGGCTCATCCTGCCGCTGGTTACTGCCCCCACCCCCTCAAAAACCGAGCTGAGGTCAATTTTTTCATTGTGATCACCCCGGCGCCCGGCCAACATCGGCCCCCCGCTGACAAATATCGCCGGCAGGTTCAGCCTTACTGCCGCCATCAGCATCCCGGGAATAATCTTGTCACAGTTAGGGATAAAGACCAAGGCATCAAAGGCATGGGCCTCGGCGACAATTTCCACCGAATCGGCAATTAGCTCCCGGCTGGGCAGGCTGAATTTCATACCGAGGTGGTTCATGGCAATGCCATCACACACCGCGATGGTATTGACCTCAAAGGGAACACCACCCCCCTCCCTTACCCCCGCCTTAACTGCCTCAGCAATACCACGGAGATGGACATGCCCGGGGACAATCTCACTAAAGCTATTGATAACACCAACAAAGGGTTTATCCCATTCATCCCGGGTGCAGCCTACGGCATGCAGTAAGGCACGGTGGGGTGCCCGCTCGATTCCCTTCTTCACGGCATCACTCTTCACGTCTCACCCCCTAGTCACACCAGAGTGCTTAAAAAAAAGACCGTCTCGATAGACGGACTAGAATGCCTAAGTCCTACCTTCAGCCCGTACCCCAAGATAGCACAGGCTCAGATTTATTGTCAAGCTAACCGCATTAGCCACTATCGCCCCTCCATTGCCCGTATCTTGTCCAGCCGCCGCTGGTGCCGGCCACCCTCAAACTCAGTGGCCAGAAAGGTTTCGATAACCACCGGTATCAGCGCCTTGCCTTCCTCCGCCCCGAGGCAGAGGATATTGGCATCATTGTGCTGGCGAGCCCGGCGGGCGGTGAAGGCATTATAACAGTGCGCCGCCCGGATACCCCTCACCTTGTTGGCGGCAATGCACATCCCGAGGCCGGTGCCGCAGATTAGAATGCCATAATCAAAATCCCCACCAGCCACCGCCTCAGCCACCGCTTTAGCGATGTCCGGATAATCCACGGAGTCAGCGGTATAACAGCCAAAGTCCTGATAGCTATATCCAGCCTGGCCAAGCAGCGGGATAATGTACTGCTTGAGGTCAAAGCCACGGTGGTCACTGCCGATAGCGATACGCATTACCTTACCCCCTTGGTAGCGATTGCAAAACCTGCTGTACCTCATCCCAAGCGATGAGCCCCTGGCGGAGGAGCCGGGGGGGACTCACCGTGAGGTCAATTATCGTCGATAATGCCCTGGTCGCTAGCTGCCCCTGATCCAGAACCAGGGCAACATCCCCGATCCTCTCCCCCATCTGCTCCACAACCTCGGTAGCTGTGTAGGGAGTGGGCTGACCGCTGATATTGGCGCTGGTGGCAGTTAGCGGCCGGCCAGCCACCGCCGCCAGGGTCAATATTACCCGATTATTCGGGATCCGGATGCCAATGGTGTTCCTGCCCCCAACCAGCAGGGCGGGGACAATTTCCCGCCTGGGCAGTACCAGGGTCAGGGCACCAGGGAGAAAATGCCGGGCGAGGTGTTCCGCCGCCGGATTAAGACAGGCATACTTGGCGGCTTCCTCCAGGGAGTCCACCGCCACATGTATCGGGTTGGAGTAGGCACGGCCTTTCAGGGCAAAGACCTTGGCCACCGCCTCCGGGTCCAGGGCATTCGCCGAGAAGGCATACCCGGTGTCCGTGGGGCAGACCACCACCTCACCGGCGGATATCAGCTCGGCAGCCTGCCGGAGCACAAGCAAATCAGGATTACCAGCATCAACGGCGGCAATGTTAACCGCCACGCTCCACCTCCAGCGGTGCATTGGGAACAACGTCCAGATTAAGGTCAGATGTCTCCCCCCGGCTCAGCCGGGCATAGCCAGCGGCGGCTACCATGGCGGCGTTATCGGTGCACAGAGACAGCTCGGGGAAGAAGACCGCCATCCCCCGCCGCTGACACTCATCCCGAAACACCTGCCGCAACCGCCGGTTGGCCGAGACCCCGCCGGTAACGCTAACCGCGGCTACCCCCTTCTCTGATGCCGCCCGCAGCGTCTTGGCCACCAGAACATCAACAACTGCTTCCTGGAAACTGGCGGCAATGTCTCCCTGAGGCAAAGCCTCACCACTGGCCAGCCTATCCTTAAAGGCATTGATCACCGACGTTTTCAGCCCACTGAAGCTGAAATCCAGGTTGTTTGCTCGCAGTAAGGGGCGGGGAAAGCGGAAGGCGTTGCTGTCGCCCCGCTGCGACAGGTTATCAATTACCGGCCCTCCCGGGAAACCGAGGTTAAGGAACTTGGCAATCTTATCAAAGGCCTCACCGGCAGCATCATCCAGGGTTGCCCCCAATAACTCATACCGGCAATAGTCCGGGACATGAAGCAACATGGTATGCCCCCCGGAGACAGTGAGACAGACATGAGGAAAGGGCAGCTGGGGATTGCTGAGCAGACTGGCAAAGACATGCCCCTCAATGTGATGCACGCCAATCAGGGGAACCCCTAATGAATAGCTAATTGACTTTGCCGCCGCCACTCCCACCAGCAGGCAGCCAATCAAGCCCTGCCGCGCCGTAACGGCCACAGCGTCAACATCGGCTAAGGTCCTGCCCGCAGAATCCAGCGCCTCATTTATTACATAACCGATAAGCTCGGTGTGTCTCCGGGCGGCAATCTCAGGAACAACACCACCATACTTCTTAAGCAAGTCCAGCTGGGTGGCGATAATATTAGATAACACCACCCCGTCAGCCACCAAGGCAGCCGCGGTTTCATCACACGAGGTTTCAATACCTAAAACCAGCATGGTCATTCGCCACCTTCGTCCGGGATACGGCTCAGATATTTGTTCCGGAAGACCCGGGCAGTGGATTCCCTCAAATACAGGGGGGTTAAGGAAAGGGCGTCATCGCCTTCCCCGCGCTCCAGCCGCTGCGCTGCCAGCAGGGCCACTGCTGAGCCACTCGGCACCGTATCTACCGCCGTGATGCTGTTCCCCGAGGTGCCCCCCTCCCCGGCTATCTGCTCACGGTAACGGGATGCCCCATCACCAACGAGGACCACCGGCCCCCGGATCATCCGGGATAAACCAGCAACGTCACCGACATAGTACTCCCCTAGCCGACTCAGCCGGCCATTTTGACTGCGGTAGAAAGCGGCATATACTGTATCCCGGGCACCGGCATCAATAATAGCACACACCAGTGCCCCCCTATCCCGGGCACAATAGGCGAGCACCTCCAGAGTGGGGAGGCCACAAACAGGCTTGTTGGTGCTGAAGGCGAGCATTTTAGCCACCGTTACCCCCACCCTGATCCCCGTCCATGAGCCCGGCCCCAGACCAACCCCGAAGCCGTGGATATCCGCCAGGGTAAGTGAGGCACTCCTCAGGGCAAAATCGATATTAGCCACTATCTTCTGAAGGGAATCAGCCCGTGCCGCAAAAGAAAAGTCGGCCACAACCTGCTCACCATCAACCACCCCAATGGCATTGATGTAACCCGAGGTATCAATACCAAGCACCCTCACCATTCGCCAAGCTCCCTAAGCAGCTTACTGCATCTGGCTCCACAGCCGGAAAGGGCAATCTGCCGCTTGCGGGCGGAGAGCACGGTAAACTGCACCCGGCAATAATCATCGGGCAGGAGGGGGAGGAGCTTCTCCGCCCACTCCACCACCATCACCCCCTGCTCCGCCCTAGCGAGATAGTCCCATATCCCGATTTCAATCTCATCCACCAAGTCCCCGAGCCGGTACAGGTCAATATGAAAAACGGGCAACCGCCCCGAATACTCATTGACCAGAACAAAGGTCGGGCTGTTGACCTGCCTCTCCGGCACCCCCAGGCCAGCACAGACACCCTTGGTTAATAGTGTTTTGCCGCAACCCAGCTCCCCAATCAGGGCAAGGACACTCCCCGGATACAGCCTTTCCCCGATCCGCCTCCCCAGATTAAAAGTGGCCGCCGGGCTATGGCTCAGAAATACGTATCGCCCCATTAAAGACCTATTACGAAGGAAAGTTCCGGGCAGATCCGTGGACACTCATCTTAAACAATGCCCAACTCCCTACCTGACCGGAACAACTCTCCCTTGACGGTAGTATAGCATAATGGTAATCTTTAGTCATAAATATGGCCAGAAAGAAGTCAGCACCAACCTCAAATGACAGCCACCGGATAGCCACCACCGGAGATATTGAGGTCTCCACCTATCTGGAAATTGCCAAGGAAATAAGTGGTGAGCCGTCAGCCGCCCCCGCCGAAGCGGTATCGGGAGCCGAGCGGGAGGCCATCATTGTCCTTGATTTCGGCTCTCAGTACAGTATGCTTATTGCCCGGCGGGTACGTGAATGCCAGGTTTACTGTGAGCTTTTGCCCCATGATACCCCCTGGGAAAAGATAGCCCCCCTCAACCCCAAGGGGTTCATCCTCTCGGGGGGTCCCGCCAGTGTCTATCAACCCGGTGCCCCGCTGGCCCCTACCTACATCTATGAACGCCGGTTACCCATACTGGGCATTTGCTACGGTATGCAGGTTATTGCCCGGCAGCTCGGGGGGCAGGTTAAGCCGGCAACCAAACAGGAATACGGCCACGCCATGCTCCATATTAGCGCGGTTAACTCGCCGCTATTCGCCGGTTTACCCGAATCAACCCCGGTGTGGATGAGCCACGGTGATAGAATTGAAGAAACACCCCCCGGCTTTTCTGCCCTGGCCTACACTGATAACTCCCCCCTCGCCGTCATCGGTGACGGCCAGAGAATCTTTGGTCTCCAGTTCCACCCCGAGGTAGCCCATACCCCGGAAGGCAAGAATATCCTGAGAAACTTCGTGTATAAAGTGTGTGGCTGCCAGGGAAACTGGACCATGGGCAGCTTCATCCACGACAGTATTGCCCGAATCAGAGAGCAGGTGGGAGACGGCAAGGTTATCAGTGCCCTCTCCGGTGGGGTGGACTCGGCGGTGGTGGCCACCCTCATCCACCGCGCCATCGGTGACCAGCTCACCTGCATCTTTGTCAATAATGGGCTGCTGCGCCGGGAGGAGGCGGAGAGAACCCTTAACGTCTTCCAGAAGAATCTGGGGATGAACGTTGTTTATGTTGACGCCAGTGACCGCTTCCTCAACAGACTAAAGGGGGTAACCGATCCCGAGCAAAAGCGCAAGATTATTGGCGAGGAATTCATCCGGGTATTTGAAGAGGAAGCCAATAAAATCGGCAAGGTTGATTTCCTGGCCCAGGGGACCCTCTACCCTGATGTTATTGAAAGCGTTTCCGCGGTAAGCAAGGTCTCGGCCAAGATAAAGACGCACCATAATGTCGGTGGTTTGCCGGCCAAAATGACCCTTAAATTGCTTGAGCCGTTACGCTACCTGTTCAAGGATGAGGTCCGCCAGGTGGGCCTGGAACTGGGACTCCCCGAAGAGATGGTGTGGCGCCAGCCCTTCCCCGGGCCAGGTCTGGCAATACGCATCATCGGCGAGGTGACCCGGGAGAAGCTGGAGATACTGCGCAATGCTGACTGGATAGTGATGAACGAGATCAAGAAAGCCAAGCTGTACCGCCAGCTATGGCAGAGCTTTGCCGTCCTCACCGATGTTAAATCGGTGGGGGTTATGGGTGATTACCGAACCTATGGCTATCTGGTGGCAGTACGGGCGGTTACCAGTGATGATGCCATGACCGCCGACTGGGCACGCCTCCCCTATGACCTCTTGGCACGGATTGCCAACCGCATCGTCAATGAGGTGCCCAGTGTCAACCGGGTGGTCTATGATATCACCTCCAAGCCACCATCAACCATAGAGTGGGAGTAGCCGGGAAGGATAACAGGGGGTGAGGTAGATAAAGATACTGGTTGTCGGCAGTGGGGCTAGGGAGCATACCCTGGTGTGGAAGCTGGCCCAGAGCCCCAAGGTCAAGGAGCTCTATGCCGCTCCGGGGAATGCCGGTACGGCCCAGCTAGCCCAGAACCTGAATATCAAACCCACTGATATCGAGTCGCTGGCCCAGGCAGCCCGGGATAAGAAGATTGACCTGACGGTGGTGGGACCGGAGGCACCTCTAGCCGAAGGTATCGCTGACCAGTTCCACGCCCGAGGTTTAGCCATTTTTGGTGCTACCAAGGCGGCTGCCGAAATTGAATCCAGCAAGATATTCGCCAAGGCGCTGATGGAAAAGTACCATATCCCCTGCGGCCGGGCCGCTAGCTTCTCTGATTATGCCCAGGCCAAAGAGTATGTGCAGCAACAGCCGCCGCCCATCGTCATCAAGGCAGATGGGCTGGCCGCCGGCAAGGGGGTCATCATTGCCCAGTCAACCCGGGAAGCCCTGGATGCCCTGGCCAAATTTATGGAGTTGAAAACACTGGGGAAAGCCGGGGAGAGGGTGTTGATTGAAGAATACCTCTCCGGAAAGGAAATGAGTGCCTTTGCCTTCACCGATGGAGCCACAGTAGTCCCCATGGTAGCTGCCTGTGACTATAAACGAATCTATGATGGTGACCGGGGGCCTAATACCGGGGGCATGGGGAGCTACAGCCCCCCCCATTTTCTCGATGAGGCACTGTCCCGAACGGTAACCGAGACCATCATGGAGCCGGCAGTAAACGCCATGAAGGAGGAGAGGAGACCCTATAAGGGAGTCCTTTACGGTGGCTTGATGATTACCAATAATGGGCCAAAAGTGTTAGAATTTAATGCCCGGTTTGGTGACCCCGAGACGCAGGTTGTCCTGCCCCGGCTGAAAACAGACCTGGCCGAGATTATGCTGGCGGTAGTCAATAATACTCTGGACGAAATAAAAATAGAGTGGAGCGAGGCTGCCTGTGTTGGTGTGGTTATGGCTTCGGGTGGTTATCCCGGGGGCTATCCGACCGGCTTCCCCATCCGCGGGCTGGATGACCTGGATAAGGATATTCTAGTGTTCCACGCTGGCACCAAACTAGATGCCGGGAGGATAGTCACCAGCGGCGGCCGGGTGC
>CAZAYK010000026.1:0-11356 GCA_964489415.1 uncultured Dehalococcoidaceae bacterium
ATTGTTTAGCGCCAGTCTTACCTGCTCCTCGGTGGAACCTTGAAGGACCTGATTTGTCGCCGGGTCCACGGGGCCTTGGCCTGAAGTGAATAGCAGGTCCTTGTAGATTATAGCCTGAGAGTACGGACCTATAGGCTGGGGGGCTTGGTCAGTCGAGAAAATTTGCCTATTCGTGATGCAACCTCCTCGAATTTTTGAGCCAAGTATAAGACAGGTATTGACAATTTGTCAATATCCTTTGACAAATATTTGAAGTGGCTTCCTGAAAAGAATTGACGAATTTCTGACCATTCGCTAGAATATAGGCAAATTTGTTGTAATTATCGCCTCTTAGCACTACCCAAAGCACCACGCCAAACCGGGGGTAGAATGTGAAATCATCTACTGAAACCGATATCAGGCTTGATACACTCAAGCAACTATTAGCCGATCTGGCGGAGGCCATAGGCCCGGACTGTGAGGTTATCTTGCATGACCTTCGAAATCTTGACTCTTCTGTTATTGCTGTCTCGGGGAACGTTACCGGACGGAAGGTAGGGGCTCCGATGACTGATCTCGGTCTACGGATTCTACGGGAGGGAAATTTGGGCTCCAACCTCGTCAACTATTCGGCTACCTCTGCTGATGGCAAGCATCTTCGGGCATCGACACTCATTATACGAGATAGCAGGGGTAAGCCTATTGCGTTTGTTTGCATTAATTTTGATCTAAGCAATCTAACTATCTTACGAAAACTAATTGATACATCCTTCCCCAAGGGTTTTCCGATTAATGATAACGAGCTATGTAAGAGTTCAGAGGAGACTTTTCCTAGCGATGTGGAGGAGATTCTGAAGTCAACCGTGGCCAAAGTGCTGGGAACGCTTGGTAAGCCGGTTGAAATTATGAACAAGCAAGACAAGCTTAGGGCTGTAAAGCTGCTCGATGAAGCTGGCATCTTTGCCATCAAGAAGGCCCACTTCTATGTGGCATCAGTGCTTAATACATCTAGATATACCATTTATAACTATCTTAACGAGGTAAGGCACCGCAATCTGGCGGGACGCCGTAGACGGAAAGAAGAAACCTCTTGTCTAAAGACTCGATAATCAGATACGCAATGAGAGTTGTCATCTAAGTGGTGGGCTATTTACTCTCGTTTTACAGAGGGTGCTCACGCTAGCGGTGGTTCCACGTATATCTTTCCCTTGCGTATCTCCTCTAGGCTACCTAACTTTGGGGAGAAAAACAGCCTGTCTTTCACCGCTCAAGGGTAATCCAGATGGGCAGATGGCCCCACAAGGTCACCAGAACAGCCCAGTCAGCCGAGATGCCCTACTTTACTTCCGGTGCGCACAGCGCCTGGAACATCTGGTAATATAGCCCTCGCCTTGCCATCAGCTCCTGATGGGAACCGACCTCGACGATCTCCCCCTTATCCAGAACAATAATGCGATCGGCATTGGTCACCGTAGATAGCCGGTGAGCAATAGTCAGGCAGGTGTGCTTCTTGGCCAGGCGGCTTAGTGACCTCTGCATGAGGCGCTCGGTATGAGTATCCACGTTGGAGGTGGCTTCATCCAGTATTAGAACCGGTGGGTTGGCTAATAATGCCCGGGCCAGACAAATAAACTGCCGCTGACCGGCACTGAGGTTGCCGCCCCGTTCCCCTACCGGGGTATCGTAGCCACGCTCCAGCCGGGAGATAAAGTTATGAGCACCGACTGCCTTAGCCACCCTAACCACCTCGTCATGACTTGCCTCAGGGTGCCCGTAGCGAATATTGTCTTCCACACTACCCGAGAAGAGAATAGGGTCCTGAGGAACGATACCTATCTGGCTCCGCAATGACCTCCGGGTGACGGAACGGACATCATATCCATCCACAGTTACACTACCCTTATCCACGTCATAGAAACGGACAATGAGGTTGGCCAGGCTGCTTTTACCGGCTCCGGTCTGCCCGACAATAGCCACATTTTCCCCGGGACTGACAGTAAGATTGATACCGCGGAGCACCTCCACGCCAGGCTGATAGCTGAAGCTGACCTGCTCAAACCTAATTTCCCCTCTCACCGGAGGTATATCAACCGCCTGGGGGCTATCCTTTATTTCCGGCTCAACATCAAGCAGCTCAAAGATGCGTGCCGCCGAGGCCATGGCTCTCTGCAGCTCAGCATACTGCATAGTCAGCTCAATTACCGGCTGGAAGAAACGCTGAACATAGAGCACGAAGCCAATGAGAATACCCACGCCCATCTCCCCGGCCAACACCTGAAAACCACCAAAGACAATAACCAGGCTGGTAGCTACCGCGTTCATCATCTGGGCCATGGGCATCATCAGCGCGGTGAGCCGGGAGGCTTCTATGTTGGCACTGAGATTGGCTCGATTGATATCATCAAACCGCTCCAGGTTTACCTCCTCCCGGGACAGGCTCTGGGTTACCCGCACCCCGGAGATACCTTCCTGAAGTTGGGCAGTAACCACAGCAATAGCCCGCCGGGCTCGGGTAAAGGCGCGGCGGGCATACCTTTGCCAGATAAAGATGGCAATACCCATCACCGGCACCACGGTTAGGGTAAGCAGTGCCAGCCGCGCGTTCATCATAATCATCACCACGGCAATGCCGATCAGGGTCAGGGCGTTGGTCAGCAGGGTTAAGACACCGCTGGTGAGGACCTGCTGTAGCTGCTGCACATCATTCTGGACACGGGACATGATTCTACCCACCTGGCTGCGGTCAAAGAAGCTCATCGACAGCTTCTGCAAATGGTCAAACATCTCAGTGCGCATCCGCAAGAGCACCGACTGACCGGCATAGGACAGAAACAATGTTTCCATGTACTGACCCGCCCAGACCAGAAGCGCGGCAGTGACAAAGAGGATCACGATGATGTTAAGGCCACCAAGGTCCCGGGTTTGTATGTAATTATCCGTGCCTACAGCTACTAGGTAAGGCAGTGCCAAGGTAGCCAGCGAACGGACCACCATACCCAGGGCTCCCAGGGCCATCTTCAATTTGACCGGTGAGAGGTATCGGGGCAGCCGCTTGATGATGCTGCCGCTAAGCCCCTTAATCTGCCCCTCGTCATCAAGGGGGCTGCCCAACCGCCCCATGGGGCCACCATGCCCACCAAGGGGTCCACCATGTCCCCCAAAGGGCCCATGAATCATACCACCCCTCCAGTCAGCTCCTCCTCGATATGCTCGAATGCCGAGAGCTGTGATTGGTATATCTGGTAATAGAGGCCCTTCCGGGCCATAAGCTCCTCATGTTTGCCCCGTTCAGCAATCTGCCCCTTATCCATCACCAGGATAATATCGGCACTCTTAATTATGGAGAGACGGTGAGTGATAATAAAGGTAGTTCTCCCCGCGATCAGCCGGCTTAGGGCACTGCGGATGAAGCTCTCCGTCTTAGGATCAACACTGGACATCGAGTCATCAAAGATAAGGATGCTGGGGTTCATCAGCAGGGTACGGGCGATAGCCAGACGCTGTTTCTCACCACCGGAGAGGGTGATGCCCCGCTCCCCCACCCAGGTATCATAACCATCGGGGAGGCTCTGGATAAAGTCATGGAGATGGGCTGCCTTGGCCACCGCCTCTATCTGCTCCATATCAGCATCTAGCACACCGTAGGCAATGTTGTCCCGGATGGTTGCCGAAAACAGGAAGATATCCTGCTGCACGATGCCCACATTCCGGCGCAGTGACCGGAGGGTCATATCCCGGATATCAATGCCATCAATAGTAATGGCCCCGTGGGTAACATCATAAAACCGCGGGATGAGGTGGGCCAGGGTACTCTTGCCACTGCCCAGGCTGCCCACCAGAGCCACCAGCTCCCCGGGCTCCACACTGAAGCTGACATCCTTAAGCACCGGATGTGATGAATCATAGCTAAAGCTGACCTGGTGAAAGGAGACCTGTCCCTTAACCCGGCCTACATCGATAGCCCCGGGCCTCTCCCTCACCTGAGATTGAGTGCTAAGTATTTCCACAATACGCTGGCCAGCGGATACCGCCCGGGCAATTACATTGGTTACCATCCCCAGCCCCCGGATGGGCATGGTCATCATGCCCAGGTATAAGATGAATTGGGACAGCCCCCCCACGGACAGGTTCCCTTCAATTACCTGACGCCCGCCGTACCACAGGATAAGAGCCGTAGCCAGGCTAAGCAAAAACGCCATGAGGGGCATGTTAAACGCCACCTTGCGGGCAGCATTCATTTGCTCATTGTAGAGCAGCTGAGCCTCACCGGAAAATTTCCGGCTCTCCTCCCCCTGACGGCAAAATGCCTTAACTATCCTTACCCCGGTAAGGTTTTCCTCCAGTGTGGTGCTCAGAACCCCCATCAGCTGCTGTACCCTAAGCCAGATGGGACGGAGAGCCCGACCAACCCTCACTGCCTGGCAGCCAATAATAATGATGAAAATCATACTGAACAGGGCCAGTGACCAGTTCATTGATACCAGAATCACCGTGATACCAATAAACATGACAATAGTCCGGCCTAAGCTCATCAAGCCCCGGCCGAAAAACATCCGCACCGCCTCAACATCAGCAGTAGCCCGGGACATGAGCTGTCCCGTCTGGGTCTTATCATGGTAGGCAAAGCTCAACCGCTGCAACCGGTCGTAGAGGGCATTCCGGATATCATAGACGATCTTCTGGGAGGTAGCTTCCCCGAGGTAGTGATTGCCAAAAGCGAACAGACCCTGCAAGGCACTGGCCCCAATAACCGCCACTGCCGTGAGGATGAGGTAGCTTTGCTCCCCCTTGCTCAGCGCGCTGTCAATGGCTTCACGAATAAACCAGGGTACCGCCAGACCAAAGACAGTGGTGGCCAGAAGACAGATAAACGCCAGCACAAGCCACCACCAGTATTTCCGGACAAAGACCAGCAGTCTCAGTAGATTCTTCATTCTAGGTCACGGCTGATAACTCTCTCGATTTCGGAATAAGCACGGGAGAGGATCTCCCGGATTTGCCTCATCTTTGCTGAATCCAGGCGGTGAAGCCGGGGGCCGATTAACCGCCCTAGGTTGTCAAACTCACCCATCGTTTCCGCCATCTCACCCAGGTTCTCCGGGTTCCAATGGTGCTTCAACTGTTTCTTGATTTGATCGGAGAAATGCTTCCGCTCGGCTAAAAAGCGGCGCCCTTCATCAGTTATGGTGTAGACCCGCTTACCATCCTGGCTGGCGGAGCTAACATAGCCCATTTCTTCCAGCATCTGAAGCGTGGGGTATACCGCACCGGCACTGGGCGAGTAGAAACCACGGGAGCGCTCCTCCAGAGCACGAATAATCTCATAGCCATAACTTGGCTTTTCCTGGATCAGATCAAGTATAATATATTTGAGGTCTCCCTTGTGGAAGGGGCTTTCTTGCCAATATTTGGGGAAATGCTTGTGCATCCGGTGCATGGAGTGCATGATTAACTCCTCTCCTAGCGATATATCATGATATATCGCTAGCTCAGCATATTTTGCCACACCAACCTTTGATTTGTCAAGAGATTGCCAATAGAAAATCTGCTCTCTGCACGCCTTGACCCCACGGCAGCTACCCCGCTCTATAAACAGATCGCGGAACAGGTAACCGAGCTTATTGCCACAGGACAGCTCCAGCCTGGTGAACACCTGCCCACGGTCTGGCAACTGGCCGAGGAGTACTATAACCAGCCCGGCCTCTATAACCGACTTTACGGCACCGCCAATGGTCAGCCACCGCTAGTCCCGCCGATAAGTAACGACCTAAGCAAACTGCCGGAGCCTTTGCCAAGGTACGTTAAGCAGGCACCAGGCTCACCAACCACCCGCAGCACAAGATAACAACCGTGGAAGGCTATGCGCCATTGGGCGGTGCTGAAACCATGGCGAGGGCAGATTAACCTTACCGAACCTGAAAACCGCCGAGACTAACCGCCACCCCGGATATAGCGCCCTTCCCGATGGGTTTGCCGCAGCGTTACCTCCGGCTTTGCCGACTTCTGGTTAAGGCGGATAAATACCTCAACAATGACCGGGTCAAACTGGGTACCAGCACCGCGCTGCAATTCGGCTAATGCCTCATCATGGGTCTTCCTCGGCCGGTAGGGTCGCTGGGAGGTCATGGCATCATAGGCATCAGCCAAAGCCAGGATACGGGCATCAAGCGGGATATTGTCCCCCTTGAGACCAGCGGGGTAACCAGTACCATCATAGCGCTCGTGATGATACTGCACTGCCGCCAGGCAACCGCGCAAGCTATCGATATGCTTGATGATGGATACGCCCAGATCCGGATGAGTCCGGATTAGCTCCCACTCCTCCGGGGTTAATGCCTCACTCTTTTTCAGCAGCCGATCAGATATGCCAATCTTGCCAATGTCATGCAGCAATGCCGCCGCCCGGATCCTCTCGATACCTTCCCGAGAGTAGCCGAGGGCTTCGGCAATGTCGGTGGCGTACTTGCTCACCTTTTTTGAATGTCCATAGGTATAATGGTCCTTGGCATCCACGGTTGCGGCCAGGGCATAAATGGTGCTGAGGATAGCCTTAGACGTGCTGGGGCTCAAACCTGATTCCATGCGGAGAGCCTCGGATAGGGCGACCTCACAGGCGAGACAGGTTCGATTCCTCCCCGTCTGCTTGGCATAGTAAAGGGCAGCATCCGCCGACTGAATGATTTCATCACGCATCACGCCGTCGGTAGGCCAAGATGCAATGCCCGTACTACAGGTTAGCGGGACTCCCTGTAAGTCCATCCGGGCTTCAATCCCCTTCCGAATCCTCTCCGCCACCTTACGACCACCATCAAGAGACGTTTCGGGTAAGATAATGGCAAACTCATCCCCGCCATAACGGAAACAGATATCGGTATCCCTCACCGACTCCCTGACCAGCTCACCCACCTGCTTCAAGATATCATCCCCCGCCAGATGACCGGAAACATCGTTATATGCCTTAAACGAATCCATGTCCAGGAAAACCAAGGAGAATACGGCGCCAAAGCGGGAGGAGCGGGTAATCTCTTCATCAAGGCGCTGGTGGAAGTAGCGGTGATTAAACAATCCGGTTAACTCATCGGTATTAGTCCGCTGCCGTGCCCGTTCGTAAAGCTCAGCGTTTTCAATGGCGACCGCCGCCTCACGGGCCAGCGTCATCAGCATATCGGTATCATCGCAGGAGTAGAAGCCACGGGGGTGTTTCCTGCTTAACGCCAGAATAGCCACTAACCTCTGCCTCCTCTTCACCGGACATAGCAACTCTATCTGAGCCGCATCCAGGCTATCCCTTTCTTCCCGCCACAGGGCTTTAAACTCAGGCGCAACATTAAGAATCTCCCGATAGAGTGGCCTATCCTCCCGGGTCAACCAGGTTACAATCGGGCTATCACGGCGAAATCTAACCGGGATAACCGGGTCATCCTCAATCAGCCGCTCAGCAAACCGGGTACTGAAGTGGTCATTGCGGGAAAAGAGCAAGCTGGCCTGGCTGGCACGTAATGCCTTGGTTAGTGGCGATAGCATCGCCTCCGCCAGCTCCTCAAGGTCAATGACATTACTCACCCTGCTGGCAAAATTCAATACCATCTGGCGGTAGTCATAGGTCTTACCGTAGAGCAGCCGGGCAACCCCCTTCCCCACCACCACCTTCCACGGACGGAACAGCCAGGTGATGGCCACCACCAAAGCCACCATCACCCCGACACTGGCTGGCGCCGGCCACAGCTTAAGCAGGTAATTCAAGCTAACCACGAGGAGCAGCCCTGAGGCGGTAATAAAAACAGCTATCCCCGAATACACCAACCACTGCCTAACCACCCGCCTCAAATCAGGCAGGTGATGGCTGAAGATGGCATAAGTTATGATGAGGGCATTACCCAGATGACCAATATGACCTAAGGCAGGAACCGGGTGGGGAATTACCGGCCACAGCGCGCCTGAGGCAGCCATCACCATGAAACCGGCCAATAAATAGGCGGTCTTGTTCCTGTGTTGGTAGCTGGTGGAATCCCAATAGCTTTTCCCCAGAAGAAAGGCTGCCGTGCCCAGGAAGGCCAGGCTACCCACACCCCAAGCGTAGAGCGATTTCCCATACTGGGCAGAGACATTCCCATCACCAAGCAGAATAAATTGTTCCGGCATGTGCCCGCTAATAGCCAGGGCTACCGCCAGAGCCAAATACATCGTCCCGAACCGGGCTAGCTTAGCGGTGCCGCGGCCAGCAAAAGCGGCAACAAACAGGGCATAGCCAAGTAGGGAAGTCAGCCCCAGCGGGGCCACCATTCTCCCCCAGAATACAGCCTGTTCCACGGGTAAGCGGAGATGAGCCATCAGGCTAACAAAGCCCCACGCTGCTGACGATACTAAAAAGAGCAGGAAGAACTTCCCCAGCCTAGTTCGTGCATGACGGAAGACGGCAACGATGAGGATAATATCGGTGATAAGAGCGAGGAGTGGCAGTATGGAATAACTGGTGATATTTATCACAGTCCCCTTTATCCGGCACTAGATATAGTTACCCCGTCGGTTTCCAACCCCCTACCTAAATCGACACCTTGGTTATCCCCCAAAAGTACTACCTGATAATAACCATCCCCGGTGGTTTAGTATTGCTGGCCAGCCCCACTTTTTACCCCCAGCTAACCTGCAAATTTTCTAGTGGCTACCACCCACTATTTCCCCAGATAGTCTTGTGCTGGAGATAATTTTCCCGTATTATATGGTCAACGCCACATAATCACTGGGTACTATAGGAGGTTATGACATGACGGAGCAGGTTAAGCATTACCCCATGTATATCGGTGGGGTGAAGCAGGTTTACCCCAATGTCCCCCCGGGCTCACCCATCTATGCCCGCAGTGTTGTCGCCGGCAACCTGATTTTTGTCTCAGGGATGACCGGGCAGGATCCCGAGACCGGCGAGGTTACCGCACATGATATTGCCGGGCAGATGCTGGTCGCCCTGGACAAGGTCAGATTTGCCTTGGAAGAAGCCGGCAGCAGCATGAATAATATCATCAAGACCCTGATGCTGCTGAAAAACCTGGAGGACTACCCGATCATGCGCAAAACAGAGCTGGAGTATTACCAAAAACATGCCCCCCTTCTCGTGGAGCAGCCCCCCGCCAGCACCTTCATCCAGGTAGCCTCCCTGGCTAAGCCGGAGTATCTCATTGAAATGGAGGTGATTGCCGTCCTCTCCCGGGGGAAATAGCAGTCTCCCGGGGCAGCTATCCCAGTTGCCCATGGGCGAGCAATGATTAATAATAGTGCTAAATGACTGAGGTCTATTTTTTCACCGAGACTAATAAGCTCCCCGGTGCTCTTGACCTGCTTGGTATTGATGATTTCAGGGGGGTGAGGGTGCCGGTGAAGCTACACATGGGGGAGCCCGGCAATAGGTACTATATTTCCCCATCCACGGTCAAGCTGATTGTGGGCAAGCTCAAAGAGGCCGGTGCCGAGCCATTTCTGTTTGACACTACCGTGGCCTACCCCGGGCCCAGGTCAACGAGGGAAGGCTATAAGAGTGTAGCCTACCGCCACGGTTTTGGTGAGGCTGAGATGGGCTGTGAGGTGGCTATCGGGGAGGAAGGGGTAACCGTGGTTGAGGGTGGCCAGAGCTTTGAGGTGGCCAGGGAGATTTATAACAGCACCCACCTCGTGGTCATATCCCATGTCAAAGGCCATATCCAGGCTGGATTTGGGGGTGCCATCAAGAACCTCGGTATGGGTGGGGTGACCAGAGAAACCAAGCGCAAAATCCACCAAATGAGTATGCCCAAGCTATTTACCGAGAAATGCCAGCTCTGCGGCACTTGCGTTGATGTCTGCCCCAGTGGCGCCATAACTGTGGATACGGAGTGGAAATACGATAGTGCCACCTGCCTGGGTTGCGGCAAATGCATAGCCGCCTGCCCCAATGAGGCGCTACTCTATGAGGTCATGGACCTGCAGAAAGGGTTAGCCCTGGCGGCCAAGGCCTGCATCCAGGGGAAGCGGGTGATCTACATAAACGCCCTGGTGAATATTGCCCGCAACTGTGATTGTGACCCCCACCCCGACCCCATAATCTGCCCGGATATCGGCTACCTGGCATCCCGTGAGCTGGCAGCCATAGACCGGGCATCGCTGGAGATGATAAATGAGATAAAGCCCGGGGTATTTGAAGAATACAACGGAGTTGACCCCGCCAAGCAAATAAACTATATCCAGGAGATCGGCCTGGACAGCTCCTACAGGCTGGTCAAGCTCTGAGCAGGCGGGAAGGCAACTTAGCCGGCGAGCAATCTCGGGAGGTAAAGAAAATGTTACTCTACCAAGAACCAATAGGAAAACATACTCCACGATGGCCATATCCAGTGCGTTACGGCAAGGAGAATGAAGTCAGCGCTGATGTTCTTGTCCTCGGTGGTGGCATTGCCGGCAGCTACACAGCGATAAGTGCCGCCCAGAGAGGGGCGAAGGTGGTTATCGTGGATAAGGCATCAATATACCGGAGCGGCTCGGCCGGTGCCGGGATTGACCACTGGCACGATGCCTGCACCAACCCCGCCTGTAAGATTACCCCGGAGGAGATGGTGGAGTCACGCGGGGCTCAGGGCTCATGTATTGGCGGCTATCCCACCCAGCATGTTGCCTACATCGCCTGTAAAGAAAGCTACGATGCCCTCCTCGATCTGGAGAGAATGGGGGTGGCGATCAGAGACATCGACGACGAATTCGCCGGGGCTGAGTTCCGGGATGATGACACCAAGCTATTGTTTGCCTATGACTATGATAACAAACACACCATCCGGCTGCGGGGCGGGGCGAACTTGAAGCCGGCCCTGTACCGGGAACTGAAGCGGTTGGGGGTGGGGCTATATGAGCATATTATGGCGACCAGCCTGCTCACTGAAGGGGGCCGGCCCGGGGGGAGAGTGGTTGGCGCCACCGGGGTGAATGTCAGGACCGGTGAGTTCTACATCTTCCGAGCCAAGGCTACCGTGATGGCATCGGGGGGAGCCACCCGGCTGTGGATATTCAACACCGAATTAAGAGGGGCCAACTCAGAGCACAAGGACCCCAACAACTCCGGTGACGGCTTTGCCATGGCATGGCGGGCAGGAGCCGAGTTTACCCTGATGGAGAGAAGCGCCGCCGGAGGCCCGGGGGGACCCTTCGGCTACCCGGCCTACGGTGTCGGCAATGCCCATAACACCTGGTTTGCCTGCACCATGGTTGATGCCGACGGCAAGGAAATCCCCTGGGTGGATCGGGATGGAAGGGTGCTGAAAACGGTATCGGAGCGGTACCACCCGGCACCCGGGCAGAAATTCTTTGTCCTCACCGGCCCCCAAGGGCGCTATGAACTCCGCTACCCTTACCTCATCCC
>CAZAYK010000027.1:0-11098 GCA_964489415.1 uncultured Dehalococcoidaceae bacterium
ACCACGACCTCGGAGGAAGAGGTAAGAGAGAAGCTGGAGCAGTTCTTTGAGCTTCTGGAAGACCGCTAAGATTCGGTTTAACCCATCATGAAGGCAGTTGGCATTGACATCGGCAGCCTGACGACCAAGGTAGTCGTCATGGCGGATAAAGAGATACTGGCCTCGGTTATCACCGACACCGGTGATGACGCTGCCGCCACGGCAAGGCAGGCCGTGGCCCAGGCATTAGATAAGGCCGGGGCAAGCGCTAGCGATGATTACTCCGCCGTCTCCACGGGGATGGGGGGGAAAGCAATTTCCTTCAGCCGCCCCAAGGCAATAACCACCTGCCTGGCCCGGGGGGCTTCCTTCCTTCTGCCTTCGGCACGGATGGTAATTGACATGGGGGCGGAAAGCACTACCGTGGTTAAGTTAAACGAGCGCGGGCGGGTTACCGACTGGGCCAATCACGATAAGTGTGCTGCCGGTACCGGGCTCTTCCTGCAACAGATGGCCAAGCTGCTGCAGATACCCCTGGAGGAAATGGCCAGGCTATCGCTAAACGCCAGCGCCAGCGCCGACATCACCAGCACCTGTGCTGTCTTTGCCGAGTCTGAGGTTATCTCCCATATCCACCGTGACC
This sequence comes from uncultured Dehalococcoidaceae bacterium, assembly GCA_964489415.1. GTDB lineage: Bacteria > Chloroflexota > Dehalococcoidia > Dehalococcoidales > RBG-16-60-22 > CAZAYK01. Next base: position 623 of record CAZAYK010000027.1, read on the forward strand.
CCCCCACACCCAAGGAAGAAATCGTGGCCGGTATCTACAGCTCCGTCATCAGCCGCATCATCGCCCTGGGCAAGAGGCTGGGCATTGCTAAAGACATCGCCGTTGCCGGTGGGGTGGCGCTCAATATCGGGGTGGTTACCACCCTGGAAAAGGAGCTGGGATTCCCTGTCCTGGTACCCGAATCACCCCAGCTATTAGCTGCGGTGGGGGCAGCGATTATTGCCCGGGAAAATATTGACAAGGGACTAGCGCAATGATAGTTGCTGGCATTGATATTGGCTCCCGGGCCGCCAAGGCGGTCATCATCAAAGATGGGGCCATCATGTCCTCGGCAATCCGTGATACTGGCCCGGAGAGCGTGAAGACGGCCTACTCGCTAATCGAGGCCGCCCTGGAAGGTACTGGCTTATCCCTGGGCGATATTCAATATACCGTAGCCACCGGCTACGGCCGGGTACTGGTACCCTTTGCCCAGGAGAACATCTCCGAGATTAGCTGCCACGCCAAGGGGATAAGCTGGTATTTCCCCTCGGTGAGGACCATCCTGGACATGGGCGGACAGGACTGTAAGGCAATCAATTGTGACGGTAACGGACGGGTAACCAACTTTGTCATGAACGATAAGTGTGCCGGAGGCACTGGCCGCTTCCTGGAGATGATCGCCGAGGTGCTGAACGTACCTCTGGAAGAGATTGGTGACCTGTCACTGGAGTCAACGAGTGCCATTCCGTTTAATACCGTCTGTGCTGTCTTTGCCAAGTCAGAGGCAATCAGCTATCTGAGGCAGGGAGTCGCCAAGAGCGATATCCTCGCCGGACTGCACGAGGCAATCGCCGTCCGCTGCCTTAATTTGCTATCCCGGGTGTCCATTGAGAAAGACTTTACCATCACCGGCGGCATTGCCAAGAATAAAGGGATGGTCAAGAAGCTAGCGGAAAAGGTGGGGCTGGAACCGCGGCTGTGCGATGACCCCCAGCTCGCCGGGGCCCTGGGGGCTGCCCTGTTTGCCGCAGAACGCTTTAGGGGGGGCCAAACACCATCACCCAAGGCTCAGTACGGCTATTCTGACGGCACTGGGGAATACTTCATCACCATTGATAACCAGCTCTGTGACGGCTGTGGCGAGTGTGTTACCGCCTGTCCGGCGGGGATTTTTACCGTGGCTAGGGATGACTACGGGCAACCCAAAGCCACGGTAACCGAGGAGGCCAGAAAGAAGCTGGCCCTCTTATGTCCCGGCTTCTCGTCCTGCCGCCACACCCATGAGGTTAACTGCCACAGCGCCTGCCCCAAGGATGCCATCCAGCATAGCTGGTAACAGGGGAAAGGAGAGAGCAATGGGAAAGCCAATCCGGATAGCAGTTGACGCCATGGGGGGTGACTATGCCCCGGGCGAAATTGTAAACGGGGCAGTTCAGGCAGCCCGGGAGCTGGGGGTGGAGATTATTCTGGTCGGAGTCAGGGCAGATATTGACGCCGAGCTGGCCAAGCAGGATACCACCAATTTACCCCTCCGCCTGGTTGAAGCCAGCGAGATAATCAGGGACGGGGAAGAACCCGCTTATGCCGTAATGCGTAAACCCAATAGCTCAGTAGCCCGGGCTACCCGGCTGGTGAAAGAAGGGGAGGCTGACGCCGTGGTTAGCGCCGGCTCCACCGGGGCATTAATGGTCGCCGCCCTGCAATACCTGGGGACATTGCCCGGCGTCGAGCGACCCATGGCGGGTGGTGCCTTTCTCCAACTGTCTCCCCATACAGTGGTTATCGACCTAGGTGCCAATGTCGGCTGTCAGCCCTATCACCTGGTAGATTTTGCTGTCGCCGGCAGTGTCTTTGCCCGCACCTTCCTCGGCATTGATAACCCCACCGTGGGGCTACTCAATGTTGGGGCCGAAGAGGGTAAGGGCAATGAACTCGCCAAAGAAGCCTACTCGTTACTGAAGGAGAGCGGTCTCAATTTTATCGGCAACGTGGAAGGCCACGATATACCCATCGGTAAAGCCAATGTCATCGTCTGCGATGGCTTTGTCGGCAATATCCTGCTCAAGTTCTGTGAAAGTCTGGGCAGGGTTATCCGCCAATGGCTGGCCAAGGAACTAAAGGATAGCCTGACCCCAGCGGATACCCAGCGGGTTACCGACAGACTATACCAACTGCTGAGCCCCGGCGTGGCGATGGGGGGTGGTCCGTTATGGGGGGTTAACGGGGTAGCCGCCATTGCCCACGGAGCCAGCCGGGCCCCCCAGATTGTAGGCACCATCAGCCAAGCCAAACTCGCCGTGGAAACTGGCTTCGTGGCTAAACTCCGCACCGAGCTGGAAAAGGCTCAGGCAAAAATCTCCAGAGAGAAACCAGACTAATTAGCCAACACATCAACCTTGGCTATAAGGGGAGATGAGATGTCAGCACTTGATGAACTAAGAAGAATAATTGCCCGGGTTACCCGCTGCCGCGAGGATGAAATCAACCGGGAAACCGCCTTGAAGGATATCAAGGCTGATTCCCTGCACTGGGTGCAGATTATCGTCGGCATAGAAAATGCCCTTGACATCGAGATAGATTTTGAACGGATGAAGGAAATGACCACCATTGGTGACTTCGTCAACTACATCGAGAGCCTAACTAAATAGCCCCGAACCGGTTAGGCATCTCCCCAGCAAATCAGGAGAGATATTGACTTTCACCCCCCAACTGATATTTAATAAAAGGAATGCTTTTATCAGCAACCGGCAGTTAACTGCCCACAGTCATCCCGCTACCCCTTTAGCAGGTAGACCGGGCAGATGACTGAGCCGAGGAGAAATTCCCTGTGGTAATGGCTATTATTAAATTTAACCACAAGATAAGGGGGTGAGAGTGAGTTAAAGGTTGGGAAAAGCCTCAACAACAGGTAGTAACAATGAAACTAAAGGGGGAGAAACTAAATTGAAAAAGACTATTGGGGTACTTGTGGCACTGGTAATGATAACCTCGCTACTGTTGGTTGCCTTTGGCTGCGCTAAGCCGGCACCAGCACCAGCACCGGCACCAGCTCCAGCTCCAGCTCCAGCACCAGCACCAGAAGTGAAAACACTAAAAATTGGGGCTCTAGTGGACTTTGGCTACCCCATCGGGATGGATACCAAGAAACAGCTGGAAGCCATTGTGCCCGTATTTAATGAAAAAGGCGGGCTGGTTATTGGCGGAGAAAGGTATAAGATTGACCTAATCATCTATGACAGCAAGATGAGTGCCGAAACCGGGCGCGCCGCCGTGGAGAGACTGGTTTACCAGGATAAGGTTAAGTTTATCCTTGGTGATGAAACCACCGATGCCTGGCTGCCCGTTACTGAAGAGAACAAGGTAGTGGTGGTGGCCACCAGCCCCTCCCCGGCAATCCTCAGTCCGGAGCACAAATATGTTTTCCAGGCGTCCTCACTCCACACCAACCCACCTTCCTGCTGGGGATGGTTTACCGAGAATTACCCTGAACTAAAGACCGTGGGCGCCTTCTTCTCCGATGACATGAAAGGGCATGCTGAAGCCAAACACCTGGAGCATCTGTGTGAAGCCTTTGGCCAGGAACTGGTGGGTATTATCTACTACCCGCCAGACACCACTGACTTCAGCGCCATGGCCACCAGGATGAAGAACCTAAATCCTGACGTGTACACCACCTGTGGCGGTGGACCAGTGCAGGACGCGCTGGGCATAAAGTTCCTCCGCGAAGCTGGCTGGAAGGGGCAAATCTTCTTCTACGTTGCCATCAGCCCGGAAGCCATCGGCAAGGTAATTCCTCTGGAGCACGCCGAGGGAGCCATTACCGTTATGGTGGGCACGGAGCTGCCGGAGCCACCACCGATTGCCAAGGAACTGAGGGATGCCTATACCGCCAAATATGGCAAGTGGGATACCCCAGTTATCCTCCACGTAAATGACTGGTACTGCCTGATCGCTGCCCTGCAACAGGCCCAGAGCCTTGACCCGGATAAGGTTGCCGAGGTGATTGGCAGCGGTCTGAAATTTGATTCGCCGCAGGCACCGGCAGTGATGATTAGCCGCCCTGACCTGGGGAACCCCAGAACTGTTGATGCCCTATTCGGGGCCTACATCGCCAGAATAGAGGGCGGCAAGGCCAAGCACATCGCCACCATAACCCGGGAGCAGGCGATGGAATACATCAAGAAGTCCCGCGGCGAATAACCAGCAATAACCACGGTTATCTTCCGAGTTGCCGCCTCCGCCGGTTGAAACCGGGCGGAGAGGGGGATTAGTCACACGTAAGGCACCCCGGGGTATCTCGGTGCCTCGGGGTGTCTTAGCAGATGGTTAGAGGGTAGTAATTATGGTATCAGCAATGGGGCAGTTAGTCATTGATGGGCTAGCCATGGGGCTGGTCTACGTCCTGCTGGCCTCAGGCTTAAATCTAATTCTCAGCACTCCCAGGATACTGTTTATCGCCTATGGCGAGCTCTATATGCTGGGGGCGTATATCGTCTGGTACCTAATGGTTCCCTATCAACTACCCTTCTATGTTGCCCTGCCTGTGGCCACAATTGCCCCGGCGATACTGGGGGGAATAATCTACCGGCTCATCTTCCAGCGTATTCAATACATGGAACGACAGTTCCTAACCAACATTGTTGCCGCCACCGGTTTAATGATGCTGATGGCACAGGCAGCCTTCTTCATCTTTGGAACGGAGTCGCGGGGCATGCCCTCGGTCTTTACCGGGATGATAAGGCTTGGTCCCCTCAGCATCTCCGTGGAGAAGCTGGTGCTGATTATCCTCACCCTCGCCGTCCTCATTAGCTTACACCTCTTCCTGCAGAAGACGAGAATCGGCCGCGCCATGCGCGCTGTCTCCTTTAATGCTGATGTCGCCGCTTTGCAGGGGGTAAACCCGAACATCACCTACCTGGCCACCATGATGGTGGGGTGTGCCCTGGCTGGCTTTGCCGGGGGAATCATGGCCCCGGTATTTGCCATTTCCCCCACCATGGGCGCCGTCACCCTGCTGGTTCTCCTCGTGGTCATGCTCGGGGGAATTGGCAGCATGCCCGGTGCCATCCTTGCCGGACTGATCCTCGGCATCACCTTAAGCTTTGGTCAATATTTCATTGGTAGCGGCCTGTCCCAGATATTGTTCTTTGTAGTTATTGGAATCATCCTGTTTTTCCGACCGGGAGGGTTACTTGGACAACCTGGTGAAGAAATCCCACTTTAATCAGATAATAAATAAACGGTGGGCAAGGTTAATCAGCCTGGCGGTGGTAGCGGTAGTCCTGATCCTAGTCCCCTGGATAGTGGAAAGCCCTTATTATATCCACCTGCTGATTATGGTGGGCATCAACTCAGTATTAGCCATGACCTTCATCCTCCTGCTGAGAACGGGGTTAATCACCCTGGCCATAGCTGGTTTCTGGGGTATTGGGGCCTATTCCTCGGCATTGCTCACCATGCGAGCCGACCTGCCCGTCTGGCTGGCATTACCCACCGCGACGGTCATCACCGCGATTATCGGCTGCCTTGTTGGCTACCTCCTGGTCCGGAATTCCGGGTTTAGCTTTATTATACTATCCATGGTATTCGGTTTCGTAATCTATCTGGTATTCGGCACCTTCGAAGTCTTTGGCGGCTATATCGGCATCGTTAACATTCCCCGCCCTGAGCCCATCCCCCTGCCCTTCCTTAACCCGATAGAATTTACCTCCAAGACACCCTATTACTACCTAATGCTGGTATTGATGGCGATAGTGATACTAGCCCTTTACGCCTTCTACGCTGCCTGGACGGGCCGGGCCTGGAGGGCTATCGGGCTGAGCCCCCGCCTCGCTGAATCGCTGGGGGTGGACCTGTTTAAGTACCGGCTGCTGGCATTTGTCCTGGCGGCGGCCGCCGCCGGACTGGTGGGGAGCTTCTACGCTCACTACTACGGGGCTCTGGTACCATCTACCTTTGGCCCCTTTAAAACAATCTATATTCACGTATATGCCATCCTCGGCGGGATAGGTTTCCCCATTGCCGGTCCATTATTCGGCTCGCTTATCATGACCATTGCCCCTGAGGTTCTCCGCGTTGCCTCGGCAATTGAGCCGATGATTACCGGGGCCCTAATTATCCTGCTGGTTATGTTCCTGCCCGATGGCCTGCTGGGGTTAACAGCCAGTTCTTGGCGAGAGATTACCCATCCTCGGGAAAGGATAGCCGCGGTAGGCAAATGGATTAGAAGCCACTTAGTGAGCAACCGAACGGAATAAGGAATGAATAAGATTCTGGAAGTCAGGAAGCTGACCAAATACTTTGGCGGTCTGGCCGCAGTTAATGGCGTGGACCTTGACGTTTTTGACTCCGAGATACTGGGGTTAATCGGTCCCAATGGCGCCGGCAAGACCACCCTGTTTAACGTAATTAGCGGTTTCTTCCCGCCGACCAGTGGTAAGGTGACCTTTAACGGCCGGGACATAACCGGACTCAAGGCACATGAGATCGCCCGGCTGGGGATAAGCCGCACCTTCCAGGCGACCACCCTGTTTATGAAGATTTCCGTCCTGGAAAATGTCTTTACCGGCTACCACCTGGCCTATAAAACGAGCCCCTGGAAGAGGTTGCTGCGCACCCCCTCAGCCCTTAGAGAAGAAGAGACCCTAAGGCAACGGGCCATGGAAATACTGGAGTTTATGGGCCTGGCGGCAGTGAAAGATGAGCTGGCAATGAACCTGCCCCACGGACATCAGCGCATCCTCGGTGTCTGCATGGCACTAGCCACCAACCCCAGGCTGCTCCTGCTGGACGAGCCGGTGACGGGTATGAACCCGGGGGAAACCCAGACGATGATGAATCTTATCCGGCAGATACGGGACAAAGGCATTACCATTGTCCTGGTGGAGCATGACATGAGGGTGGTTATGAATGTGTGTGACCGAATAACAGCACTAAACTACGGGCGGAAGATTGCTGAAGGTCGGCCCGAGGAGATCAGGGAGAACCCGGCGGTGATTGAGGCCTATCTGGGAAAAGGGAGATAAAGCCGATGTTGCTTGAGGTTAAAGACCTGAGGGTACACTACGGAAGTGCCGAGGCACTCAAGGGCATCTCACTAAACGTTAACGAGGGAGAAATAGTCGCCCTGATTGGCGCTAATGGTGCCGGGAAGACGACCACCCTGAGAACGATATCGGGATTGAAGACACCAACCTCAGGGGAGATATGGTTTGAGGGGGAGAGAATAGACCGGTTGCCCGCGCACAATATTGTCAAGCGGGGGATTGCCCATATCCCGGAAGGCAGGATAGTCTTCGCCCCCATGAGTGTGCTCGATAATCTGAAAATGGGGGCTTACCTCCGCAAGGACAAGCAACAGATAGCCAAAGACCTGGATAACATTTACCAGCACTTCCCGGTGTTAAAGGAGCGGCGCAACCAGTTGGCCGGCAGCCTGAGCGGCGGTGAGCAGCAAATGCTGGCGGTAGCCCGTGCCCTAATGGCGAAGCCCAAGCTGCTGTTGATGGATGAGCCCAGTATGGGATTGTCCCCGGTATTGGTCGCCGAGGTGGGCAAGATTATCCAGGATATTAACCAGACCGGTATTGGCATTATATTAGTGGAGCAGAACGCCCATATGGCCCTCGAGCTGGCTAACCGGGCATACATCCTTGAAGTGGGTAAGATAACCCTGACGGGTGATGCCAAGCAGCTCGCCAATGATGAGCGCGTCAAGAAGGCTTATCTGGGTGGTTAGGAAAAATTCAGGGAGGTAGCAATGAATCATCATCAGGAAACAACAGCCAAGCACACCGTAAAGTGGCCCTATCCGGTAAATTACGGCAAGGAGAATGAAGTCAGCGCCGATGTCCTCGTCCTTGGTGGCGGTGTTGCCGGCAGCCACGCCGCGATAAATGCCGCCAAAAGAGGGGCCAAGGTCGTCGTCGTGGATAAGGCTTCAATCAGCAGAAGCGGCTCCGGGGGAGCCGGTGTTGACCACTGGCATGATGCCTGCACCAATCCCTGCTGCCGGATTACCCCGGAAGAGATGGTGGAAACCGGCGCTGCCCACGCCTCCTGCATGGGGGGATTTCCCGTGGGACACACCGCCTACATCACCTGTAAGGAAAGCTATGATACCCTCCTTGACCTGGAGCAATGGGGGCTGGAATTCAGAGATGTGACTGGCGAATTTGCTGGCGCCGAGTTCCGCGACGATGAGACCAAAATCATGTTTGCCTATGACTACGTAAACAAGCACACCATACGTGTCCGGCAGGGGGCCAATATCAAGGTTGTCCTCTATAATGAACTCCAGCGGCAAGGGGTGGAGCTCTACGAACATATCATGGTGACCAGCCTGCTTACCGAAGGGGGTAAGCCGGGGGCGCGGGTTATTGGTGCCACCGGGGTGCACGTGAGAACCGGTGAGTTTTATATCTTCAAAGCCAAAGCCACCATCCTAGCCACCGCCCCACCCTCCCGGATATGGATATTCAACACCGAACTTAAGGGGGGCAATGCCGAGCACTCTGACCCCAATGACTCCGGTGACGGCCATGCCATGGCGTGGCAGGCGGGAGCCGAGTTTGCCCTGATGGAAAAAAGCGGGGGTACTGGCCCCGGGGGCCCCTTTGGCTATCCCGCTTACGGAGCGGGCAGCGCCCACAACACCTGGTTTGCCTGCAGCATAGTTGATGACACCGGTAAGGAGGTCCCCTGGGTGGATAAGGATGGCCGGATACTGAAAACAGTATCGGAGCGGTACCACCCGGCGCCCGGGCAGAAATTCTTTGTCCTCAATCCTGCCCCCAGCCCCGAGGGATTCCACCACCCGTATCTCATCCCCGACCTATACCAGCGCATCATGAAGGGTGAATATACTCCCCCCTTCTATGCCGACCTGCCCAGTATGCCCGAGCCGGAGCGGAGGGCAATATTTGGCCTGATGGTGGGTAATGAGGGCAAGACCCGTATCGCGGTATATGACCTATACACCAAGGCTGGCTTTGACCCGGACAAGGATATGCTACAGGTGCCCGGACTGGGCCCGATGAGAATGGCAACCGGGGCACCGCAATGGCGGCTACCCACTGGGGGTGGTCTGGTGGTTGACTGGGACATGAGGACCAATCTTGACGGCTTATACGCGGCAGGGACTAATATGGCCAGCTCGGGCCATGCTGCCGCCGCCACCAGCGGCAGATATGCCGGCAGGAAGGCAGCCGCCTATGCCCAGACTGCCGCCGAACCGGTCATTGACCGGAGGCAGGTGGACCAGGAAAAGGAACGGGTCTACGCCCCGATAAAGCGCACCACCGGGGTAGGCTGGAAGGAGCTCCACGCCGGGGTATGCCGAATCATGCAGGACTACTGCGGTGAATACAAGAGCGAGGAATTACTCAAAATGGGGCTTTGGTGGCTTGATTCCATTGAAGAGAGTGAGGGTGCCCAGGCCTATGCCCGCAATCCCCATGAGCTATGGCGTACCCTAGAAGTCTTCTCCCGCATCACCGTGAGCAAAATGATAATGCATGCCTCTCTCGCCCGCAGGGCAAGCAGCTCGGTTCTGGACTTTAAGAGAATAGACTATCCCGAAGTGGATCCACCGGAGTGGCAGAAATTTGTCACCATCCGGCTGGAGAATGGCAAAGTCAAGGTTGGCCAGCTGCCCCTCGACTATTACCTCCAGCCACCCTACGCCCCTACCTACGAAGAGAATTACCGCCGGCACTGCGAGCTTTAAGGGCTGCGGCAGTAGCCCGCCTACCACCAGAACCGGAGAGAACCAACAGGCATGAGCGGCCGGTGAGCAAAACTTCTCCGGCATATTTAATGCTGGCACTTGCCAAAAAGGGTCACTTTGGTGTATCGTAATATATGTTGGTTTCAGTTTAGGTTATCTCATAATCGGTAAGTTTACTTCTCCACCCTGTCAAGCCTACCTCTTCACTCCGTGGATGACCGAACTCTAACCAACTAATCGAAGAGAGGAGGTCATCCATGAGCTTCCAAGACAAAACGCTCCAGTGCTCTGATTGTGGGGCTACCTTTACCTTCACTGCCTCAGAGCAGGAATTCTTCGCCGCTAAGGGCTACACCAACGAGCCCAAGCGCTGCCCGTCCTGCCGCCAAGCACGGAAGGCACAGCGCTACGGCAATGACTACAGCTACCGGCCCCCGCGGCAGATGTTTCCCGCCATCTGTGCTGAGTGCGGTAAGGAAACCGAGGTTCCGTTTGAACCCCGCGAAGGCAGACCAGTTTACTGCCGCGATTGCTACGCCAAGATTAGATTGAACAGATAGAGTGTAAGATAGTTGGGCAGTTCCCAAGCCCGGATATACCCTAGTACAGGTTGAGGTATTATGGCATTAGATGTTTTTCTACGCGACGGTGAAACCCAGGAATCCCTGCTCCGGCGTTTTCAGCGGCTGGTACAGATGGACGGCGTCCTCCGCGAGGCCAAGGACAGCCGCCACTTCCTCTCCAAGAGAGAGGCTGCCCGCCTGAAA
>CAZAYK010000028.1:0-11098 GCA_964489415.1 uncultured Dehalococcoidaceae bacterium
TGGCCACATCCTCCTCCCCAGCCAGGCCGGAGAAGATTTTAATCGCACCCCTGATTATTTTCCGCAGCGAAACACGCTGTTTGTGGATGCTAAACCGGCCAGATTCCAGGCGCGACATATCCAGCAAATCCTCAATCAACGCACCAAGCTGCTCACCCTGCCTATCGATTATGCTCAGGAATTCCCGCTGGATCTCGGATTCAGGAACCTCAGCAGTGAGCAGCAATTGGGTAAAGCCCTTAATGGTATGTAGCGGGGTGCGGAGTTCGTGAGAGACATTGGAGATAAACTCTGATTTCAGGCGATCCAGCTCACGCATCTTTTCCTCCACCCGCTTCCGCTCGGTGATGTCCACCCAGGTTGCCAGGCTGTACTGGAATTCCCCATCACGGGTAACCGGTATCGCCGTTATCTCCACCCAGAACTGCTCCCCGTTCTTCTTACGGAAGACCTTCTCCAGCCCGCGAACCACGGCGGGGATATTTTCTCTCAGCTCATCTACCTTCCCTGACTCCTCGTCAGCTGTCCACCACGGATAGGGGGCCTTCCGGCCAATTAGCTCCGCTGAGGTAAAGCCGGTCAGCTCCTCCAACGCCGGGTTCACATACCGGATGGAAGTGTCCTGGTTGAGAACCAGCATGGGGATGGGGGAGTTCTCCAGCAGGCTGGAGCGGAATTCCTCCATCTCCCGCAGGGCCTCCTCAGCCTGCCGGCGCTGCTCCTCCAGCTCCAGGCTGTATAGGGCGTAACCAATATCCTCAGCCACCTCTTTTAACAGCAACTGTTCCTCTTTATCACAGGCAAATTGAGGGGGGTTGGAAACTGTCAACACACCGTAGATTTTCCCGGCATGCTCCAAACGGACACTGATTAGTTCCCCACAAGCCTGACTGCTCGCCAGGGGGCAGTCTCTACAGAGGGATGGCATACCTCCACTTACCAGGACCTCGGACTGTTTTAGCGTTTTGCGGACACAGGGGGTCACCTCACCACGGTTCAACCTCACCAAGACCGGGGAATGACTCGGGGCGGAACACGCTTCCGCCGTGGCTGCCACCTGGCCTGATTCATCAACAAGGACAACCCAAGCCTGCTGAAAACCGCGAGTTTCAATGAGGGTCTCACAAATCTTCTCCAGCAGACGGTCACGGTCGTCTTCCCGGGCAATAAGCTGATTAACATTACGGATGGCACTTAACACCGCGTTAACATGCGCCAGCCGCTCCTCGGTATGCTTGCGCGCCGTGATGTCCATAAAGTTTCCCAGAGTCGCCCGGCCCCCCAGATACTCAATGGGTATCACCGTTTCCAGAATCCACTTGATCTCTCCAGCTTTGCTAATTACCCGGAATTCGTACTCATCGGTCCGCTCCCCTTTCAGCATCTTTATCGCATTTTCCCTGACCATCTCCCGGTCATCAGGGTGCACGAACTGCAGTGAATCCTGGCCCAGCAATTCCTCCTCAGAGTAACCGAGAGCCTGCACGAATCTAGGATTGACAAAGCGGAATTTCCCATCTCTGACAACATAAATACCAATCATTGAGTTTTTAAAGATGGTATCGAAAGCAGCCTGCGCCCGCTGGCTCCGCTCACCACGGCGCACGGTAAGGGAAGATAGCGATTTGTTTACCCGCCCCTGACTCCTGCTGGTTACCCGGCTTTTAGCATCCCCTGACACCAGGTTCCTCCCTCACTGGCTAGTTAGCCTCAATTTTCTGGAGAAAATACTTTATCCCCCATCACAGGACTATTATTCATAACCGGTGGTCACCTGCGTTACCAAGCCGCTGCTGGTGCAGGAATATGTTCCCTTGGTGGTTTGCATCCTCAGGTAATTGGGGTACAGCGGGCTGCCGGTGGGGAAAGCCGACATATCATTGGTGGCGGCGGTGGCATTAACCGAACTTAACCCTAGCTTGGCCATCATGGTATCCATTGCCGTCTGGACAGTGACCAGTTCAGCCTTGGCACCCTCTGTTTCACCTTCGCCAACCAGCCCCACCACATTGGGCAAGATGACCGCCGCCAGCACCCCTAAAATGGCAATAACAATGAGCAGCTCAACCAAGGTAAAGGCCCTACTCTCCCGATGAATCCGGCTTAGGAAACCCTTCATCATGCTTACCTCCTTGATGGCTAATCCCTCAATGCTGATTGATTATTGCCCGTTTTTAGCCTTATGGCATTATTAGAGCATATTTTATGCCTTTTGTCAATACTGCCTTACTATAATCCAGCTTTGCCTTGGTCACCGGGCAAACTTGGACAGTCACAGTAGCCTATTGTCAATAAGCAAACACAGCAGAGGAACTAGATGGAGCGCTGGAGGAAGGGACCGGCCGTGCTGGTTGCCCAGTTGAGCTGGTGGGGTAGCTAATCCCGGCTACTCCACAAGAACGCAGCACAGACCAGTGTCACCATGACCAGAATAGTGCCCACAATGGCAAAATTGACATCAAAGCCAAAGTGGTCAATGAGGTACCCCATCATCAGGGTAATGACACCGGGACCTCCCCGGCTGGCGAAGTAGTAGATACCCAGTACCGTCGACCGGTTACGCTGTGGGGTGCGGCTGATGATATAAGCCTCCGATATGGGCATTGTCATGTACATTGACATACCGATGATAATCAGCACCACCGAGACACTCCAGCCCGCCGTCACCAGGTTCAGCAGGTAAATGAACGGACCGGCAATCAGGCACACCACCAGCATCAGGCGCACCCGGCCCCAGCGGTCAGAGAGGTAGCCACCCACCGGACCCGCCCATAGCCCGGCTGAGGTAGCCAGGGTTAACAACGCCGCCCCTACCTCTTCACTGACACCGAGATGGTCAACAGCAAACAAGGGGATGAAGGAAATGGTGGAAAAAACGAAGATCTGGATAATAATGCTCAGGCTGATAAACACCACCAGGTGACGCCAGCGGCCGGGGGCAGATACGGTTGATTCCGAGGGCGGCACCTTGGTCTCAGCCTTCTCAGCATAGCCCCACCGGCCCAAGAGGACATAGAGTATGATGCCAACGATCAGGGTGGGGGCAGCCACCGTAATGAATGAGCCGCGCCAGCCCATTGCCACCGCCAGCCCGGCGGCAATCAGCGGGGCTACTGAGAAGCTGGCGTTACCCCCTATTTGATGCAGACCCAGCGCCCGCCCTTGCTTCTGGGGAGTCACCGAGGCTGACACTAGTGGTGCTGATGCCGGGTGGTAACCACCCCCAGCCATCCCCATCAGCACCAAGAAAACGACCACCATAATATAGCTCTGGGAAAGCCCCACCAGCAGCCCAAACAGCGCCACGCCGGAGACTCCAATGAAGATCAGCAAGCGGGGACCAAGCCGATCAGCCAGCCAGCCGGCGGGCAGCTGGCTGATGCCATAGGACAGAGTGAAGGCGGATACCAGCCCGCCCGCTTGGGTGTAACCGAGGGCAAAGTCATCACGGATAAAGGGTAACAGCGGTGTCAGCAGGGCGGCGACTAGGTGATGACTAAAATGTGCCAGGACAAAGAGGGGCAGCAACCCGAGCAACGCTGAGCGAGAACTGAACTTCTTAATGATGGCTTCCCTTCTCCACAGTTTCTAAGACTTCAGCCACCCACTCCGAGAGCAACGATCAAGAAATTATTATAGAATCCTTGCCGCCGAATGTCCAGTGGCACGCTAAAGGTGCCCCATTAGAAGCTAGGGCGCCTGGGGCCCAAAGGCCCCAGGCGCCCGTGCCTACCTCAGCATAGCTACCCGGCATGACTAGTCGGGGTGGATTACCTGGTCTCGGGAAACATAAGGAATGGTTTCCTCCCAGTCAACACCCCAGATATCAGGCCGGCCGCAGAGGAACATGCGTTCATGGGGAACGGGGAGCCCCCATATCCGGGCGGCATTCCCCCCCAGAATGAGGTTGATCTCATCCTGAGTTACATAGTCCCTAATCTTGTCTATCTGGTGAAGAGACCAGCCCCACCAGTCAATCTGATAGTGAGGGATACGGGGCCACCGCTTCATAGCGCTGGAGAAGGATGCTGGGTCCGCTCCGGGATTGGCAACAATGTATTGCGGGACATGGCCGTAATCGGTTCCCCAGATGAGCTGGCTAACACCGACATTGGGATCCTTGAGGGCAATCTCGTAGTACTCGGCGGGCCAGGTGCCGGTCTCGAGATAGATGTTCTTGCCCTGACCGGCAATCGCTGTCCCGACGACATTACATGCCTTCCGGATTACATCACCCCCCAGGGAATAAGCCCCGATAGAGTATCCGGCGTGGCAGAAGATGATGTTCACATCAGGGTACTCCTGAGCAATCCGGGCCAGCAGCTGGTAGGAATCCCACTCATAGCCCCAAGCGAAGTCATGGAAATCCAGGGTAACGCCATACTTCCTCGCCAGCTCGGCAAAGGTGCGATACTCATTGAGGCGTTCCTTGAAGGTATACACCTTCTTCCGGTCCCAATCCCGGGGCACAAACTCACCAATACCGATGAACTTACCCGTCTTGAGCGCCTCCTCCACCTCGGCAGCAGCATCATCCAGGTTCCACTTGGCCTCACCCCGGGCTACCTTGATCTTGAGTTTCTGGTCAGCACAGAAGGCGCGGAACTTGTCAGGATACTTGTCCACCAACGCTGCCTGTGATTCATTGGTGGTGCCGGTTACGCTGGGCTTGAGCAGGACCATGTCAACGCCATAGCGCTCCATGTCATAAAGACAGAGGGCCGAGTTATCATAGATTTCAACCTCTCCATCTTCAGCCGCTGAGGGAAGCCCCGTCCACAGTCCCTTGCGGGCCAGCTCCTCAGCCTTTTTCCCCTTGGGCCGATACAGTGTGGTGATATGGCCATGGGTGTCAACGACGAAACGAGCTGCAGATCGCAATTTGTAGTCCTCCTTTCCTTTTTGGATTTATTACACTCCATATTTCAATTTTTGTCAATGGCCGAGCAGCTCAGGAAACCCTCCACAGGTTGACAAAAACTGCCCGGCTGGATAATGTATCAGTTAGAAGTTAGGGAGACGATAATTGGCCGGAAATAGCGATATCATCACCCTCGGCATTGACCTTGGTGGCACCAAACTAGAGACCGCCCTGGTTGATGGTACCGGCCATATCCTGGCATCCCGCCGTGGCCCCACCCAGCCCGAGGCAGGGCCTGATGAAGTAATTAATAATATTGTCGCCTGTGTCCATCAATGCCTGAAGGATGCCGGGAAAGCGGTACTGGCGGTGGGCATTGGTGTTGCCGGGCAGGTAGATAAAGCCGGCATCGTGCACTTCGCCCCCAACCTGGGCTGGCATAACGTACCGGTTAAGGCAAAACTGGAGGCAACGCTGGACATGCCGGTAATCATCAACAACGATGTCCGGGCGGCTACCTATGGGGAATGGCAGCATGGTGCCGGGCAGGGAGTGGATGATCTGGTCTGCCTATTTGTCGGCACCGGTATTGGCGGTAGTATTGTCAGCGGGGGACGGTTGCTGGAAGGCTCTAGTAATTCCGCCGGGGAACTGGGGCACATCACTATCGTGAATAACGGGCGGCGTTGCCACTGCCCCAATTACGGTTGCCTGGAAGCCTACGCCGGCGGCTGGGCGATTGCGGAACGGGCGCAGGAGGCAGTGCTGGCCGACCCCCAAGCCGGGGAACGCCTCATTACCCTGGCCGGGGATATTCACCATATCTCGGCAGCTACTGTTGCCCAGGCTCACCACGAGGGAGATCCCCTGGCCACCCGCCTTATCCAAGAGACAGCGCAGTATCTGGCAGCAGGCGTGGTAAGTATTGTCAACGCCTTCAACCCGCGGCTGATAATCCTCGGCGGTGGTGTTATTCAAGGCATGCCGGACTACGTGCCGGCTATGGAGCATGCCGCCCGGGAGAAGGCCCTACCGCCGGCGGTAGAGAACCTGCGGGTGGTGATGGCCGCCCTGGGCGATAAGGCCGGGGTAATTGGTGCCGCTGCCCTAGCCCGCCAACACCTCCGCGGGCAATCCCACCCAAGCTGAACGGAGGAAGATGAGCAAGCCGAGGGAAGAACACATTACCAAGATAGAAGCGGCTCTGGCCGATATCCACCGGCAGGATGTAGTGAGACGGATATGGCGCCAGGACCACACTGTCTGGAAGCCAGACCCTGCGGAGATTACCAATCGCCTCGGCTGGCTTACCGTTACCGACCGGATGGCTGAGGAAATACCCTCTGTGGAGGCTTTTGCCCGGGAGGTGCGGCAGGCTGGCTTTCGCCACGTGGTCCTGCTCGGCATGGGGGGAAGCAGCCTGGGTGCTGAGGTATTGCGCCAGGTCTTGGGCAGTGCCCGGGGGTATCCTGAATTAACCGTTGTGGACTCCACAGTGCCCGCTTCGGTACAAGCAGCAACGGACACAATCGACCCCGCCCACACCCTGTTCCTGGTCTCGTCCAAGTCAGGCACCACCACCGAGCCTCTAGCCCTGTACCACTATTTCCGCAATCTGGTAGCACTAGCTCGGGGAGAAGACAGCGCCGGACAAAACTTTACCGCCATTACCGACCCGGAAACACCGCTGACCCTCCTTGCCCGGCAAGATGGCTTCCGGCACATCTTCCCCAACCCCCCGGACATCGGCGGGCGCTATTCAGTACTGTCCTACTTTGGTCTCGTTCCAGCCGCCCTGATTGGAGTTAACCTCACCGCACTACTTGACCGGGCCGAGGGCATGCGAAGGGGGTGTGCTTCCGATGTGCCGGTGCCGGAAAACCCCGGGGCCTGGCTGGGAGCCTATCTCGGCAGTCTCACCCTGACGGGGCGAGACAAGCTCACCCTGGTCACCTCACCGGCCATCAGCAGCTTCGGACTGTGGGTGGAACAGCTCATTGCCGAGAGCACCGGCAAGGAAGGCAAGGGTATCATCCCCGTGGTTGGTGAGCCCCTGGTGGCAGTGAGTCAATATGATGATGACCGGATGTTTGTCTATCTGCGCCTTGACGGGGATGACAACTCCGCCACCGACACAGCGATACAAAAGATAAGGGCAGCGGGACATCCCGCACTGACCCTGGAGCTGCGGGATAGGTATGACCTGGGAGCTGAATTCTTCCGCTGGGAGTTTGCCACGGCAATTGCCGGAGCTATCCTCGGCATCCACCCCTTCAACCAGCCTGATGTGCAGCGGGCCAAGGACGCCACTGAACGGTTGCTGCGGGAATATACCGCCACCGGTCATCTACCCGAGAAGAACAGCACCATCCCCCTGGCTGACCTGCTGGCTGAGGCGGGAAAGGGCAAATATCTGGCCATCATGGCTTACCTTCACCCGACACCTCAAGTGGATACGGTACTGGCTGAATTTCGCCGCCGGGTGGTGGCACGCTACCACATCGCCACTACCCTGGGCTATGGACCCCGCTTCCTCCACTCCACCGGGCAGCTACACAAGGGTGGACCCAACACCGTGCTGTGCCTCCAGATTACGGCAAACCATGAGCGGGATCTACCCATCCCGGGTAAACCCTATACCTTTGGGGTGATTGCCGATGCCCAAGCCCAGGGAGACCTAGACGCCCTGCAGTCCCTGGGGCGGCGGGTTACTAGAATCCACCTTAGCCATGGCGATGAGACCGCCCTGTCAACACTGGTTGATAAACTGGCCTAGCCCACCGGTTAGCCGTTACGTTTCCCCAAAATCTTAACAAGATTTTAACATTTGTCTGCTATCTTTTACCCACAGGGGAATTAACCATGCGAAGGCTTCTTGCCATCCTGCTCGGGATGCTCATGATAGCTGCCCTAATGGAGGGCGGCTGTGCCCAGCAACCGCCGGCTCCAGAGGCCACTGAGGGAAAGCCCTGCGCGGGGTATACCCTCCTCAGCCGTCCCGGGGCTCCCCCGGGCCGGACCACGGTCCTGATAGATATGGAGGGGAATGTAGTCCATGAGTGGCCTATCCAGGGTATGCCCGTTATAATGCTCCCCGGAGGCTCGGCATTGGGCACCCGGGGCGAGCGCGGGGGACCACCCGCTGCGCCACCACCAGGGCCACCTCCACCCGGAGCCGGACCACCCCGGGGAGGGCCACCCCCCGGACCCCAACCCTGGCACGATGCCATTGAGGTAATCCAGGTAAGCTGGGATGGTGAGGTGGAGTGGTCATTCCGCAACTGGGATGATGATGGCACCGGAACCATGATGTCCCGCCAGCACCATGACCTGCAGCGAGAGGGCAATCCCGTAGGTTACTATGCCCCCGGGCAGGAATTTATCCCCGGGGGAAAGACCCTGATACTAGCCCATAAAAGGGTGAATGCCCCCCAAATAAGCGATAAACCACTCAAAGATGATGTTATCTATGAGGTTGACGGGAACGGCAATCTCACCGGCTTCGAATGGTATGCCACTGACCACTTTAATGAATACGGATTTGATGACCTCGCCACTGAGGCAATCTACAACAACCCTCAGTATGACGAGGATAAGGGATGCGGTGACTGGCTGCATCTAAACAGCATGTCTCTCCTCGGCAAGAATCACTGGTACGATGAGACCGGAGATGAGCGCTTTAACCCTGAGAATATCATGATATGCTCCCGCATCGCCAATTTTGTCGCCATTATTAGCCGGCAAACGGGGAACATTGTCTGGAAGGTCGGGCCTGATTTCGGTGAAGGTACTCCCGAACACAACCTCGGTCAGTTCATCGGGCCTCACCACGCCCATATGATTCCCCATGGACTACCCGGGGCGGGAAACATCCTCGTCTTTGACAACGGGGGGAAGTCCGGCTATGGTGGCGGACCGGCGGGCTTTCCCCGATACGCCCGAGACTACTCCCGGGTTATTGAATTTAACCCGGTGACACTGGAGATTATCTGGGAATACACCGCGGAAGGGTTTTTTGCCCATCAGATCAGCAGCGCCCAGCGCCTTCCCAATGGCAATACCCTGATTACCGAGGGTACCAAGGGCCGGGTTTTTGAGGTTACCCCAGATAAGAAGATTGTCTGGGAGTTTCTTGCCCCTGCTCCGGAAAGGGGGCCAAATCACCTCTATCGGGCTTACCGCATCCCCCCGGAGTGGGTTCCCGGGAACCCCGCCGGCTACCCGGAGTGGGCTAAATTATATAAGTAACTAAGCCAGAATAGGTTACCGCTCCTCAATTACCTCGTCCACCAGCTCCCGGATCTTTTCCCGCGCCTTGTGAAGTACCTGCAACCCCGGTGAGGTTATGGTATAGTACTTCCTCATCTTACCCCCCACCACCCGGGAGCTCCGCTGGAGGTAACCCGCCTTTTCCAGGCGATGCAGCGTGGGATAAAGCGTGCCCGGGCTAAGATAATAACCGTGCCGCTTCATCTCCTCAGCAATCTCAACACCAAAGATGGGTTGCTTTGAGGCATGGTATAAGATGTGAACCTTAATAAAGCCGAGAAAGAATTCTCGATCCACCATAATAACACATACCGATATTGTGGTATCATATTGTAAATTAGATTACCCTCAGCGTCAACACAGTAATTCCGCACCGAGCCGTGCTTAGCCAAATAGGGCCATGGGCACATAAAAAGCCCCCGGAAGATAGCTAAGCAATCCCCACCGCTCCATTTCTCCAGGCTAGAGGGTACCCCTAAGCCGAGGGTCAAGGGCGTCCCTCAGCCCATCCCCAACCATATTGAAGGCAAAAACCACCAGCATGATGGCCACACCGGGGGCAAAGGAGAGGATGGGATTGTCCAGCAGGTAATGGTAGCCCTCACTGACCATAGCCCCCCAGGATGCCCCGGGAGGGTCAATACCGATGCCGAGGAAGCTGAGGCCGGCTTCCGACAGGATAGCATGCCCGATCTGCATCGTCATCAGCACAATCAATGGGGGAAAGCAATTGGGGGCGATGTGCCGCAGCATGATGCGCAGGTTACTGGCACCTAATGCCCGGCCGGCAAGGACATAGTCATTCTCCTTGACGGTGAGGGCCTGCCCGCACATTAACCGGGCGTAGGGAGGAATCAGGGCGACACCGAGGGCAATTACCACGTTGGTCAGGCCACCCCCGAGCAGGGCAGCGATGGCCAGGGCAAGCAACATGAGGGGGAAAGACATAAGCATATCAATCACCCTCATAATGAGGGTGTAGGTAACACCACCAAAATAGGCAGCAATCAACCCCACTGTCATACCGATTCCCGCTGCCATGCCAATGGAAACAATGCCGACCATCAGTGAAGTCCGGGCACCATAGATAACCCGGCTCAGTGTATCCCGGCCCAGGCTATCGGTACCTAAGGGGTGCTCCCAGCTGGGTTGCTGCAATATCTCCTTCATATTGGGCTGATATGGGTTGTAGGGAGCTACATAGGGAGCAAAAATGGCGATGATTACCATGGCTAGGATGACAATCATGCCGAAGATAACCACCCCCCGGCCAAGGAACACCCGGACAAAGCGCCGCCACGCAGTGACCCGGGGTGGTGCTTCAATAAACTCAGTGCTCAGATTGCTCTTGTCCTGCATTCCTCGCCCCTTATCTGTATCTTATCCTGGGGTCAATCCAGCCATAGGAAAGGTCAACAATAAGGTTGGACAGTGTCACCGCTACTGCTATTACCAGGATAACGCCCTGCACAATGGGGTAGTCATGGTTCTGCAACCCCTCCACCGCCAGCCGGCCCATACCGGAAATATTGAATACCGTCTCAATGAGCACCTGACCGCCGAAGATAACCCGGATGTGCATACCCGCCAGGGTAACCACCGGGATGATGCCGTTTTTCAGGGCATGCCCCATGATTACCGCCCGCTCCCGCAAGCCCTTGGCCCAGGCGGTTCGAATGTAGTCCTGCCGGATGACCTCCAGCATGGCGGAGCGGGTCTGGCGAGCGGTACCAGCCAGGGGAAACAGGGCAAGACAGATGACCGGCATAATTATCTTCTTGGTACTCAGCCAAAAATCATCAAACGGTGAGGTGTAACCCTGTATTGGCAGCCAGCCCAGGTAGAGACCAAACACCAGGATGAGCATGATGCCCACCCAGAAGATGGGGGCGGTTATGCCGATATTGGCCAGCACGGTTACCACAGTGTCCATCCACTTGCCCCGCCTCACCGCAGCGATGATACCCA